>CAXTRL010000234.1:0-5892 GCA_964246575.1 uncultured Armatimonadales bacterium | reverse complement strand
GTCCAGCTTGGCTGCATCATTATCTTGCTTCGACGTTTATGAGATGGCTTCTAGTAACTATTTCATGGATGACCCGGACGATTTAACCGCTGAACAAATCGCTGAAATTCGGGTGGGAGTTGATCGGGGCTGGAAGCGGCAGCAGCCGGGCGGGTCAAGCCACTCGCGCAGGTTGTTTCCGAAACTCGGCAGCGACATGGGTTCCCTGCAAGTTGGGCAAGCGAAATAGACAGACCAAAAGCCATACATTGAAGCGAACGGTTCTCAATATTACCCTCGGCTCCAATCCTCCGGTTTCATGTTAGAAATACGGCTAAAGTCAGAAGTGTTACAGGTGACAACGATGAAGTTATTTGTGCTCGCGTGAGCCGCTAACCGGCAGTCCATTTTGCCGATACGTTTGATAGAAGAAGGGTAGGAGTTGTATTCTTGCTCGGCAGCATTCGTATAGGCAAGAATGTTAAAGAAACGCAGCCGCTCAATCAAGCGTGAAAAGTAGCGCGAAGGAGCCTCAATATCTTGACGAATTTTTTGTTCACGGGCCTTGTTGATTTGGCTGAGAGCGCCGGAAAGCATTTCCTCGGCTGTGATCGAGCTAACCCATACTTGTTCTTCCGGTGTTTGGCTCAACCGGCGGACAGCAAATGAGTTAGCACGAAATATCCGCTCAAGAGTATCGGCATCCAAAAGATAGCCAGACTTATCTGATGTTGTCATCCGCGTTCATCTCCCGACGACGTTCTCGGATATTTGCCATCATGGCATCCAGCATAGGGTCGTCTTTAAATGCACCAATTACGGGTGCATAATATTCTAAACGGGCAGCAATTTCCGCGTCCATCTCAGTTTCCTGTCTTGTCTCAGTTTTTACCTCGACCGCAGCCTGCTCGTGATGCTGGCGTTTTGATGGGTTGCTCGTTAAGGTAGATTGTTCTGCCATTGTATTGCCTCCTAATTGTGATTATACCCTATCGTTCAGTTCGCCCAAAGACCAGGCAGGCGTTGATGCCGCCGAAGCCGAAGGAGTTGGACAGGACGTGGTCTACTTGGATGTTTTGGCCTTCGGTTCCGGCAAGGTAGTTCAGGTCACAAGCGGGGTCGGGGGTTTCTAACTTAAGGGTGGGGGGGAGCCAGCCGTCGTGGAGGCAGAGCAGGGACACGGCGGCTTCCCAGGCTCCGGTGGCTCCGAGGGCATGGCCGTGAAAGCCTTTAGTGCCGCTGATGGGCAACTGGTAAGCGTAGTCGCCGAAGGTCTGCTTGAGCGCTAATGTTTCCGTGCTGTCGTTTAATGGCGTGGAAGAGCCGTGGGCGTTGACGTAGCCGATGTCCGTCGGCGCGAGGCCGGCGCGGGTCAAGGCCAGCGACATGCAGCGGGCGGCTTGAATGCCGTCGGGCCGGGGCTGGGTCATGTGGGACGCATCGTTGGTGGAAGCATGAGACAAAATCTCGCCGTAGATGCGGGCGCCACGCGCCTGGGCATGGTCCCATTCTTCCAGCAGCAGCATCGCCGCACCTTCGGCCATCACAAAGCCGTCGCGGTCTGCGTCAAAGGGCCGGGACGCGGTCTGCGGGGCGTCGTTGCGCTGGCTCATGGCCCGGATAATGGCGAATGCCCCGTAGCACAAAGGGGACAAGGGCGCTTCCGATCCGCCCGCCAGCATCAAATCGGCGCTGCCGTCCCGGATCAAATCTACGGCCCGGCCAATCGCAATCGGGGACGCCGCGCACGAGTCGCCGTTTGCCGTCACCGGGCCGGTCACGCCCAGTTCAATCGCGACGTTGCAGGACCCCGCACCGTTGAAAACGCTCAAGGCCAGCATCGGGTTAACCCCGCGCGGCCCGCGTTCAATAAACTCCGGGTACTGCTCTTCCGCAAAGCCGACCCCGCCCAGCGCCGTTCCGAGGCAGACGCCGATCCGGTCCCGGTCTTCCAGACGCAGGTCTAGTCCGCCGTCGGCAACCGCCATCTTAGACGCCGCCACGGCGAACTGCGAAAACTTATCCAGCCGCTTCAGCTTTTTGCCGTCGAGGTACGGCACGGGATCAAAGTTTTTCACCTGCGCGGCAATATGGGTCACAAACTGCGATGTATCAAACTCGGCAATCGTGCCGACCGCCGAGCGGCCCGCCCGCAGCCCCGCCCGCAGGCCGTCGACGCCGACGCCAATCGGCGTGATAATCCCTAGCCCCGTCACGGCGACGCGCCGCTTGATGTTCTCTGACTTGCTTTCGGTCACAGACTTGCCTCGTTTTCTAATGCCTCTTCTTTAACTGCTTCTTTTTCTACCGTGTCTTTGATGACGGTCAGCGTCCGTCCTGCAATCGCATGAACAAACTGATCGCCCACCATGTCCCGCGCAAACCAGCCGTTTAAGATAGGCAGGGGATACGTCAAATCATGGCTGATCGTGACGTGCGTCCCGTTCCCCCCTGCGTCTTCTTCCAGCGTCCAGACCACCCACATGCCGAGCGCAATCCCCGCCAAGTGCTTAAAATAGATTTTGCCCGTTTCCGGCTCGCAAATCTGGACGCTTCGCCAGCGCACCGGGAACTGCCGACCCTTAAAGGGGAAATCATCACGCACCGCCGCCATTTCCACCACTTTGCGCGTGCCGTCGTCGGACTGCTCAAAGACCCGCACTTCCCGGTAGTGCGGCAGCAGCAGCGGCCAGTTCTGGATGTCTGCCGCAAGCTCGAAGATGCGCGATTTCGGCCCGCGCATATAAACCGTGTTTTCCGTGTGCATAGATGCACTTACCCATTTTTTGGCTTCGGTGTCTGCACCAGAGCCACGCGGAAATACCAGTGCGTGTGCAGGCGTACTTGCTGCACGCCGCTGAGGGCGACCATCCGGCGATACTCCCGTAGCGAGAACGCCCGGCGGACACTTGCCGGCGCGTCGTGGCGCGTGAACGGATGCGCCCGAACGGCGGCCATCGCCGCCTGGACCCCCCAAAGCGTCGGCAAATCGCGCCGCAGGTCGCTGACGATAAACCCGCGTGTGGTCAGCTTGTCCATGTCCGCCAGCAGCCGCACGGAAGCGTCAAACCCAATGTGGTGGAACGCCAGCGCACAAAAAGCGAGGTCAAATGAACCGGGTGCGAACGGCAGGGCCAGCGCGTCCGCCTGCACCAGAAAGACGTTTGGCCGCGCCGACGCCATATGCAGCATCGCCGCTTGGTTATCCGCCCCGATCACCGTCAAGTTGCGGCCCCGCCGCTGGCCCCATTCAGTCAGCGCTTGGGGAATGTCGGCAGAGCCGGTGGCAATGTCCAGAATACGGACCGGCCTGTCCGCCGGTACGCCTGCAAGCAGCCGGCTGACGTGGTGCAGGATCGTCTGGGTGCCGCCGAACAAACGATTGGACAGGGCAATGTCCTCCAAAGAACGCACGATGTCGGAGTACGGCTGGCTGGGGTCATCGATGTCTTCGGGTTCATCCGTGCGCGGCAGCATTATCCACGGTTCGGGAAGCCAAGACTCAGGCCACGGCATGAAGCGCCTCGCTGACTGCCCGCGCTGTTTCTTCCACCTGCGCGTCTGTATGGGCAGCGCTGACAAAGGCTGATTCAAACTGCGACGGCGCAAAATAGACGCCGCGTTCCAGCAAGGCCCGGAAAAACGCACCGTAGCGGGCCGTATCGGCGGTCTTTGCGGACGCGAAATCGATCACTTTGGCGTCGGTGAAGAACAGCGTCATCATGGAGCCGAGACGGTTGATCCGGTGCGGAATGCCGAGTGTTCGCGCCGCATCTTTCGCAGACTGGGCCAAATAGTGCATTTGATGGTGCATCTGCGTGTAGAGGGTTCCGCGCACTTCTTCCAGCATGGTCAATTGTTCTAGGCCTGCGGCAACGGCTAGGGGGTTGCCGGACAGCGTTCCCGCCTGGTAGACCGGGCCGACCGGCGCGACAACGTCCATAATGTCCGCCCGGCCGCCATACGCCGCCAGCGGCAGGCCGCCGCCGATGATCTTGCCGAGGGCCGTCAGGTCCGGCGTCACCCCAAACAATTCCTGCGCCCCGCCATAAGCGACCCGGAATCCCGTAATCACTTCATCAAACAGCAGCAGCGCTCCGTCGCGCTCCGTTAAATCGCGCAGGGCGTGGAGGAAATCCGCCCGCGGCGTCACCACGCCCATGTTCCCCGCGACCGGCTCCAGCATGACCACGGCCACTTCGCCGGGGTGGGCCAGCATGGCGGCCCGGAATGCGTCGGCGTCATTGTACGGCAGCGTGAGGGTATCGCGGGTCAAGTTGACGGGAACGCCCGCCGAGTCCGGCAGCCCCAGCGTCGTCAGCCCGGAGCCAGCTTTGGCAAGAAAGCCGTCGGAATGCCCATGGTAATTGCCCTCAAACTTGATAATTTTATCGCGCTTAGTGAAGCCCCGCGCGACCCGCACCGCGCTCATCACGGCTTCGGTTCCCGATGAGACAAGCCGTACTTTCTCCACCGACGGCACCGCATCGGCAATTTTCTGGGCCAGCCGCACTTCCGCTTCCGTGCTGGCTCCAAACGATGTGCCGCGCATCGCCGCGTCGGTAATCGCCCGGATGATGCGCGGCGGCGCATGACCGAAAATCAGCGGCCCCCACGACATCACATGGTCTAGATACCTGTTGCCGTCCACGTCAAAAATATACGGCCCTTCGCCGCGCTGCATAAAAAGCGGGTCGCCGCCAACGCCTTTAAAGGCCCGGACCGGCGAGTTGACGCCGCCGGGAATGACGCGCTGGGCTTCGGCAAACAACGCTGCCGACTTCGGATGTTCCATACCGACAAGTATACCCAGTCTGCCCTTCTGTAAGTGCTTACGCCTTTCCCTGAGTAACTGCACGAAAAAAGCCGATAGGAACAATATATGATAGAAAGCGTATCACAACCCACAAAACAAATTTCCGCAGAACAGCACGCAGAGCAGCATTCCTCTATCTTATCCTACGATCCTATAAAAGCCTGCGAATGTAGCCGCAAATGGATGAAAACCGGCATCGCCGCAACGCTGCTGTTCCACTTGCTGTACGCCGTCTGGCTTCTCGTCCACCCGGTCTCGGCACACGTCACGCATCTAGGTGACGACGTCATGGAGACGCTTGGCGGGGCGCTTGCGGGGTTGTTTTGCCTGCTGCCTGCGCCGTGTCCTAAAGAAGCATTTCGCAAATCGCGCTCTCGCCAGGTTGCGGTCTTCTGCGGCCTGAGCATGGCCTGCTATACAGTACAGCAGATATATATGATCTGGCCCGACTTTGCATACCGGCCTTCCCCGATTCCCCGAACGGCTTCGAACATCATTGCGCTGTCCGCTTATCCTCTGCTGCTGGCCGGCATCTTGCGGCTGCCGCGCCGGGCACTTTCCGTACCTGCCCAGATCCGCATTTCACTGGATGGCTTGATGGTCGTCGTTTCCGCCCTCACCTTTAGCTGGTACTTCGTTCTGGGGCCGACTTATTTGGAATCTCAGCGGAGCCTGGAAAGCAAGATCACAGATATTTTGTTTCCGGCAGGCGATATTCTGCTGGTGGCCTGCCTGCTGCTGTTAGGGGGGCGAACCGGGTATTTCCGGTCAGTGCTGCTGCTGTTTGCAGCCGGCTTGATCATTGTGGATGCGGCGGACGCTGTTTTCTGGTATGTTTCCCTGCGTCATCCATTTGCGCCCGGCTCTCTGCTGGACATTGTTTGGTCGCTCGGATTTATGCTGATTGGGGTTGCTGTTTGGACAAGCCGGCAGGCGATGACGTTCACCCGAATTGAAGACGAGCCGCGCCGCCTGCCGTCGCTGGTCGCATCACTGCTGCCGTATGCCCTGCTGCCGCTGGTCGGAGGACTAGTGCTGTATACGGAGCAGGCGCCGGGCCGGATCATTCTGAAGCATGGCGTCTTTTGGGGAGCGTT
>CAXTRL010000233.1:0-5911 GCA_964246575.1 uncultured Armatimonadales bacterium | reverse complement strand
GCTTGGGACATCATGCGGGCCTGCAAACCCATATGGCTGTCGCCCATCTCGCCTTCAATTTCGGCTTTCGGCACCAGCGCAGCCACGGAGTCAATGACAATCAGCGCAACCGCGCCGGAGCGGACCAGCCCGTCGGTGATTTCCAATGCTTCTTCGCCGGTAGACGGCTGGGAAACCAGCAGGCTGTTAATGTCCACCCCCAAGCGCTGGGCATATTCCGGGTCCAGCGCGTGCTCGGCGTCCACAAAAGCGCAGATGCCGCCCAGACGCTGCGCTTCCGCCACTAAATGCAGCGCCAGCGTCGTCTTGCCTGATGACTCCGGCCCGTAAACTTCCGTAATGCGGCCTTTCGGAATGCCGCCGACGCCCAGCGCGATATCCAGGGCCACCGACCCTGTGGAAATCGCTTCCGTCACGAGCTTATCGGCTTGGCCGAGACGCATAATCGCGCCTTTGCCGAACTGCTTGTCAATCTGCGCCAGCGCCGTTTCCAATGCTTTTTCTCGGTCCATTTTTTGTTCTCCCCTTAATCCTAGCCAATGAATCCCAAACCCAAAATTATCGCGTCAAACATGTGTTCGTTCTTGCTGAATTGTACCATAATTTGGGAGCTAAGTCAAGGAACCCCGAACTTTTACTAGGTGATTTTTCTTTCAACAACTGCCAACAGCCTTGTATAAGAACAAAGCTGCCTTGACTTCTATTTTGTTCCAGGTTATACTAACCAAGCTCAGAAACTTACCGTTCTAACATGCACCGCAAAGGTCGGCTCGCCGGGAGGCAGCCGGCATGGCGCACGAGAAACTTTTCTGCGGACAAGTTCCGTGTATACAACCACTCACTGGAGAGACCATTTGCAAACAAACACCGCTCGTACTTTCGGTTCCCTGTCCGTCGCTGCCGCATTTTCAGCGGCCGCGCTTTTGGCCCCGTTTGCCGCAGTCGCCGCCCAAAACAAAGCCGTTCTTGCCCCGACTCCTGCGGCTGCTTCCGATAGCTCTGCGCCGGTCGTCAGCGCCCAGTTGATGGCAGACCCCGCCGTCGGCGTCATCCCGATCCCGCCGTCGGTCGTCGTTGTTGACGGCTCCCGGTCGGCCCGAACGCTGACGACATCTGCGGCAACCGTCGGCAGCGCCCTCGTCGGCGCGGGCATCACGGTGGCATCAAAAGACTGGGTTTCGCCCGCTTTGTCCACGCCGATCAAAAACGGTCTCCAAATCGTCATCCGCCGTGTTCGGATGGAAACCCAAAATCAGGCGCAGCCAATCCCCTTTAAGACCGTCTTCAAAATGAGCCGCACCGTCGCGCCCGGCCAGATCCAGGCCGGCGCACATGGCGTCCCCGGTGTACTGACCAGAACATACAGCGCTCGGTTCGTCAACGACTCTCTGAAATCACGAGATCTGGTGTGCAGCCGTGTGACCACTGCACCAGTGGACCAGGAAACGCTGGCCGGCATTCGGGTCCGGGAAGCGCGGGCGCTGCCGTCCCGCTCCGGCTCATACCAGCGGATGCAGTGCTACCACATGGTCGCCACCGGCTACTCGCCTTTTGAGGGCAGCAGTGTGGGCCGCTGCGCGAACGGCATGCGGGCCGGTTACGGCGTTGTTGCTGTGGACCCGCGCCTCATCCCGCTCGGATCCAAGCTGTATATTGAAGGCTATGGCTATGCCCTGGCTGGAGACACCGGCGGCGCGATCAAGGGCCACCGAATTGATTTAGGCAACACGACCTACCGCGAAGCGTCCGATGTCGGACGCCGCGCCGTAACTGTCTGGGTTCTATCCGCCGCACGTTAGAGTTTTCAGCCATGCGACAGGGAATTATCAACCAGTACCGCGCTTACTTGCCGGTGTCGGAAAAAACGCCGGTAGTGACTTTGTTTGAGGGCGACACGCCCCTCATCCCCGCGCCCCGGCTGTCCGCGGCAATCACGCCGGGATTGAAGCTTCTGCTGAAGTTTGAGGGCATGAACCCCACCGGCTCGTTCAAAGACCGGGGCATGACGCTGGCGGTCACAAAAGCTCTGGAAGACGGCGCACGGGCAGTCATGTGTGCGTCTACGGGCAACACCAGCGCAGCCGCGTCAGCCTATGCCGCACGGGCAGGCTTAGACTGCGTTGTCCTGCTTCCGAACACCGATGTCGCGCTCGGCAAGCTGTCCCAGGCGCTCATTCATGGGGCCAAAGTCCTTGCCGTCGAAGGCACGTTTGACGATGCCCTGCGGCTGACCCGCGAGATTTGCAACAACTATCCCATCACCATCGTCAACCACATCAACCCATACCGCATTGAAGGCCAGAAAACCGGGGCGTTCGAGATCTGCGACGCCCTCGGCGATGCCCCGGACTTTCATGCCCTGCCCGTCGGCAATGCCGGCAACATCACGGCTTACTGGAAAGGCTACAAAGAATACCAGGCCGCCGGCAAGTCCCAGACCTTGCCTCAAATGCTCGGCTTTCAAGCCGCCGGAGCTGCGCCGATTGTCGACGGTGCGCCGGTTCTCAATCCCCACACCATCGCCACCGCCATACGCATCGGCAACCCGGCTTCCTGGCAGCACGCGCTGGCGGCTCGCGACGAGTCGGGCGGCGTCATCGACAAAGTCACTGACGACGAAATTTTAGCAGCCTATCAACTGCTTCCCGCACTGGAAGGCGTTTTCACCGAACCTGCCTGTGCCGCACCCGTCGCCGGCCTGAAAAAACTGTATGACGCAGGCTACTTCCGCGACTTTGACGGCGCGACGGTTGCCGTGACGCTGACCGGCCACGGCCTCAAAGACCCGGACCGGGCCATCAAAATCGTGCCGCATCCGGCAACTGTTCCCGCTGACCTAGCTTCCGTTGTTCGGGCGCTGGGTTTTTAGCCGTGTCCCTCCGCACCCTGCGCCTGCGGCCTCAGACTTATTGGGCGTTCGCCGTTCTTTTCCTGCTGGCCCTGCTGCTGCGCCTGAATGTCCGTGAAGGCCGCGTGTCCGGCCCGTCTATGTCGCCGACTTATGAAGACGGCGACACGGTGCTGGTCTGGAAATCCATCCCGCGCTCTTCTTTGAAGCCCGGCATGGTGATCATCTTCCGGGACACCAACGGCGACGAGTTGATCAAGCGCATCGCGTTTATCGGCCCGCAGTACGCCCGCACCCCGCCTGATGCCGATTGGACTACGATCAACGGCAGCCGCAAACTTCCTTTGCCCCTACTATTCAGCGTCTACTACGCCCGAATCGCTTCCGGCAAGCTTCCTGCGCCGCCCCTGGACCGCAACATTTACGTCCTCGGCGACAACCTCTTAGAGTCCGACGACAGCCGCCATATCGGCCCCATCCGCGCCGGTCAGATTTTGGGCAAAGTCATCCCGTAGGGGCAGGTCCCCGTGCCTGCCCTTTTATCCTTGCTTACGCCCTCTTGCCCTTGCCTGCCCTCAGAGGAAGGGCGAACACGGAGGTTCGCCCCTACATCTTTCCAGTCGGCTATTCTGCTTCCCGCTTGCGGTATAATAAGCGCCATGAGCCAAGCCCTTATGTCCCAAGCCGTTCTCCAAACCGACATTCCCGGCTTGCCGCGCTTTATCCAAGGCAAAGTGCGCGACGTGTACGATCTTGGCGATGCACTACTAGTCGTCGCCACCGACCGCATCTCCGCGTTTGACGTGATCCTGCCAACCGGCATCCCCGGCAAAGGCCGCGTCCTGACGGCGCTGTCCGAGTTCTGGTTTGAGCAGACCGCGCACCTCGTTCCCAGCCACTTCATTTCCGGCAGTATGGACGTGATCGGCGAGCGCCTGCATTCTGCCGGCATCACCGTCACCGCCGACCTGATTACTCTGCTGGAAGGCCGCACTCAGCTTGTCCAAAAGTGCGAAGCCCTGCCGCTGGAATGCGTGGTGCGCGGTTACCTGGACGGCTCCGCTTGGCGCGATTATCAAGCCCTGTTCAGCCACGGCGGCGAAGTCAATCTGTACGGCATTCCCGTCCCCATCGGTCTGCGCCAGGGCGACCAGTTCCCGGCCCCGCTGTTCACCCCCGCCGCTAAAGTTCACAGCGGCCACGACACCAACGTCACCTTTGCCGAGGCGTCCGAGCTTGTCGGCGCAGAAACCGCCGCCGCTTTGTCCGAAATTAGCATCGCTCTCTACAGCTTCGCCCGCACCTATGCCGAGGGACGCGGCATCCTCATTGCCGACACCAAGTTTGAGTTTGGCCTGCTGGGCGGCAAGATTATTCTCATTGACGAAGCCCTTACCCCCGACTCGTCCCGCTTCTGGGAAGCATCGTCCTATAAGCCCGGCAAACCGCAGGCATCGTTCGACAAACAGTTCGTCCGTGACTATCTGGAAACTTTGAATTGGGACAAAACCGCCCCCGGCCCGGAACTGCCGCCTGAGATCGTCGAGAAGACCGCCGCCAAGTATCTTGATGCTTACCAGCGTATTACCGGCGAAGAATTGCTGCAATGATGAAATCGCTCAATGCCAAACACGTCGTTACCATAATTATTGTAATATGCTGCGTTGTTCTTCTTGAGGCTGGATATGGAATACATCAGCTTCAAGTCGGCTACAAGCACCAGGCGCTGTTTTACTGCCTGTTGGCATCATTTATGTTTTCGACTCTTCCAATTCATGTATCAAAATTGCTGCGTATCAAAAAGACTGGCGCAATAATTGTTAAGTCTCCGCCGTTTCCAGTCAAGTCTCTGCCGCGCATTCCATTTTTCATCAGTGCCGCATTCGCTATTTTATTGACAGTTGCAGTCACAGTCGTGAGTTATCATTCGTTTTTCGCCTCCTTGATCACTTATCCATCACGACCGCTCCGCTGGGATATGGCTGGGTTCAATCTCTGTCTGTGGCTTCTTGTTGGTCTCATCTGGTACTGTTTGATTGCGACGAAAGAACAAGAGCAGCATACGGCAATCAAGGAGCAGCCGGAAGGCATCTGGCCTCCGGCTCCATTGACTGCTGATATAGATAAATTTGAAGATTGATGTCTGGTGTTGTCGCTGGTAGATTGGTGACGGAAAGCGAGAAATCATGTCCATTACACTGAAATTGCCATCACAAGAAGAAGCGTGGCTTCGCAGGCGGGCGGCGCGGCAGGGAAAAGATTTAGATAATTTTATTTACGATCTTGTTCAGCAGGAAGCGCAGCAAGAGCGTGAAAGAGAGGCTGCGGCAAAACTAAGCGAAGGACAAAGTCTTGCTGAGGCGCTGGAAGGCTTGATTGGGGTACTGGACAGCAGCAAGAAGAATGGCGGGCAAGCTTCCCATGTCGCAGAGAACATAGGCAACGAGTTCACCAGTATCTTGGTAGGTGAAACAGGCGGCGAACGCGGGCTGAGTGTCAAAGTCACCGTTCTATCTAGTACGGAGCATAGAGTTTCTTATCGGCTAGATGTTTATGATAGTGATGTGCTTATTGGAGAGTATGAACGGTGCAATACGGCGGTACATATAAAACGTAAAAGACAGGAGGTCCAGTGTGCTGCTCACGTCCTACGTGCCGTTTATGCTCAACATGGCTCTTTCACCGTCCGCTGGGTAGGTGAACAAGACCGTAGACGCAAAGAGATCAGAGCATCAGGCGATGGCCGCGTATTGGGTCATATCCCGCGTGAGTGCTGGGGAAGGGCATAATTTGCTATGAAATATATCATGCTGGTGCCGGATGGCATGGCGGATTTGCCGATGACGGAATTAGACGGGCAGACGCCGATGCAGGCGGCGCGGACGCCAAACTTTGATGCGCTGGCGGAAGTGTCGCTGGTGGGAAGCGTCTTGACCGTGCCGCCGGGGATGTACCCCGGCAGCGATGTGGCGAACATGGACCTGCTGGGGTATGACCCGCGCCGCTACTACACCGGGCGCGGGCCGATTGAAGCACTGGCAATGGGCGTGCCGATGGACGCCG
>CAXTRL010000232.1:0-5914 GCA_964246575.1 uncultured Armatimonadales bacterium | reverse complement strand
GCGGCACGCTTCATCAGGCGGGACTTGCGGCGGGCGGCGGCATTTTTGTGAATAATGCCGTGCTTCCAGGCTTTGTCAATGACGCTGACTGTCTTCGCGACGCTCGCGGTCACTTCTTCCGGCTGAGCGGCCCCAGTTGCGATTAAGGCGCGAGACTTCTTCATGTAAGTCTTGATCTGTGACTTGGTCGCCTGGTTGCGAAGCTGCCGCTGGCGTGAGCGCTTGACATCTTTGATGACGGACTTGATATTAGGCATGGCGTTAGTTAAAGCTCCTCGGGTCTATATCTCTTAATCTACATTTCTGCGGCGAATTCGCGTCAGTATACCCGAATGGCCCCGAAAAATGCAACTGAGTACCTTGCAGGGGCTTCTGCGGCGCGGGAAAATAAATTTGCAGTTTCCGCGCCCGTACAATTACTTGGCATGATTTATGCATTCGCAAGACTGGAAAGCGAAAAACTGGAAAGCGAAAAACTGGAAAGAAGTTCAGGAAAAAGAAAGGAGGTGAAAGGCGAAATGATCAACGGCAAAGTGAAATGGTTCAATGCCGCCAAAGGCTATGGATTTATCCAGCTCGCCCAGGACAGCGATGTTCAAGGCAGCGATGTTTTTGTTCACTACTCGGTCATCGAAACCAATGGCTACCGCTCCCTGCGCGAAGGGCAGGACGTAGAATTCGAGCTGGAATGCGGTCCGAAAGGAGACCACGCGACCAAAGTGGTGACATTGGTGATGGAAGCCATGCAGGGAGAAACCGCCTGCGCCTAACTTTTCTACGCCGATTTGTTCTTAAACACTTGATTCACTTGGCACTTATTTTTATCAGCGGCATGGTCCAAAGAGGCCATGCCGCTTTTTTGTTTATTTTTTGGCTGCTTCTTTGCTATTTGCCGCTGAGCAGGCTGCTGTAATGCATCGGCGTCAGGGCTGGGAAGGTATGACCGCTTTGCAGGGCCGCGATGCGGTCCTAGGTGTGCTTGATTCGGTCGGAAGTGAGGGGGTGGTCGGACAGAAAATCGCCGCCGACACTTCCGCCGCCGTTGCCGCTGACTTTTTCCAGCGCCTGGAACAACTGAATCATGCCCTGCGGGTTGTACCCGGCACCGACCATGTTTTGCAGGCCGCCCTGGTCTGCCTGGTCTTCCTCGGTGCGCGAGAACTTGAGGCCGATGGCGCTGTCCGCCATTCCGGCGAGGGACTGCGCTGCCGATCCGGCATGGAAGAGGCCCAGCAGCAGGCCGATGCCGGCCTGGCGCTCCTGCTGCTTGGCGTTGGCTTTGGCCCAATGCTGAAGCCGAACATGGGTCATCTCGTGGCCCGTGACGCCGGCCAGGGCGTCATCGGTGGAAAGAAGCTGGTACAAGCCGGTAAACATGAACATGTTGCCGCCGGGCAGGGCGAATGCATTCACGGTCTTGGAATCCAGCACATGAAACCGGAAGTTCCAAGTGCGGCGATCCGAGTCCGGCAGGGCGCGGACCAGCCGCTGCCCGATTTCGTTGAAATGGCTTGCGCGTCGGTCAAATACTTCGTGGTACTGGGTCAGCACCTGCGCGGCAGCCTGGTCTCCGATTTTCTTTTGGTCATCGGGGCTTGCCGCCGCGAATAGGCTGCCTGCCTGCGCCGGCAGCAGGGGCAGCGCCGCCATGCCAAATCCCGCCATGCCAAATCCCGCCATGCCAAATCCTGCAAGCCCCGCGTCCCGCAAAAACCGTCTCCGTTTGATGTGTCGCTGCGAATATTCTTCTGGGCATTCCGCTTCGTGTGCCATTGCGTGTTCCTTTGCTGCATAAGTATGAGTGATACTGCACTGACTTTATACCTGCGCCAAAGGTTCCAAGATGCCAAAATATCAAAGACGCCAAAATACTTGCTATCCCTACGCAGGAAAATCGGCAGGCAGCCGCGAAAGAGATACTCCGATGAAAGATGCGTTGAAGGGGAAGCGTTGAGATGTCCGACAGGCGCACGGAAGAACTTGCTTTGCTGTATGAGGCCGCCGGACTGCTGGGGCGCACGTTGGACCCAGCCATCATTTACAGCACGCTTCAATCCCTGGTCGCGCGGGTCATGGACTGCGCCAGCCTCTTGGTTTCGATCTATACGCCTGAGGACGGCCTGATCCGGTGCGTTTATGCCTGCACCGACGACTCAATTCTGGACACCGCCTCGTTCCCGCCGCTGCCGCTTGAGCAGGAAGGGCGCGGAATGCAGAGCCGGGTCATCCGCTCCGGCCTGCCGGTGATTATCCCCGATGCTTTGGCCGCCGAGCAAACCCAAAGCAGCCGGTTTTACGCCCATGCTGACGGCACCCTGAGCGCGTCGCCGGACCCGGCTCATCCGCGTGTCCGGTCGCTAGTCATTGTCCCGATTCAGCTGGAAGGCAAAGTCCTCGGCACCGCCCAGGTGATGAGCCACCGCCTGGACGCCTATACCCAAGACCATCTGCGGCTGCTGGAAGCGCTCTTGATTCAAGTGGCTGCGGCGACGCGCTCCGCATATTTGTTCCAAAAAATGAGCGCGGAGCTGGCCGAGCGCAGCCGCGTGGAAGCGGAAAACCAGCGGCTGCTGCTGGAAGCGGAGGAAAATGTCCAGCGGCAGCGGGCGTTCCTGCGCGATGTGCTGGCAAGCGTGACCGATGGACGATTGCAGCTTTGCGACACGCCCGCCGCTCTGCCTGCCGCTCTGCCGAAGTGCTCGGAGCGGGTACTTCTCACTCAAACTCATGGGCTGTCGCAGCTTCGCCATGAAGCGCAGGCGGCGGCGGAAGCGGTGGGGCTTTCGGACGAGCGCGGGTTCGACTTGGTGCTGGCCGTCGGCGAAGCGGGCATGAATGCAGTCGTTCACGCCGGCTTGGGGACCGGGCAGGTCTTTTGGGACACGGAGCGCCAATTAGTTCATGTGCGCGTGGAAGACCAGGGCGAAGGCATTGCCGTGGAAAACTTGCCCCGCGCGACGCTGAAGCGCGGGTACAGTACGAAAGCAACACTGGGGCATGGCATGAAAATGATCCTGCAAACCGCCGGCTGCCTGTGGCTGCTCACGGGTCCGACCGGGACCACTGTGGTTCTGGAGCAAGGCCCGCAGCCTTTGGAAGAAGACGCCGCCGGCTGGCTGTAAGTGTAACAGAGAATGAGTGTTTGCCTGTCACTGGTTCCGGGTATTTTCATCTTAGCACACACCCGAAAGGAAACTCCAATGGCAAACGAAGATATTATCGAAGGCAAGCTCAAGCAGGCGGAAGGCAAGACCCAGGACGCCGCCGGCGATGTGACCGGCAACACCAATGACGATGTGGAAGGCAAAGCCAAGCAGGTCGAGGGCAAAGCTCAGGAACTGTTCGGCAAAGCCAAAGAAGCCATTCACGACGCTACTAAGTAGACGCCGCCAAGTTGCTTCTTTACAGGATAGATTTTTACGGGAAACCGGCCCGGCAGTGATGCCGGGCCGCATTTTTGTGTCTTCTTTTCTCTGCTATACTCTTTTATGAGCGTTTCTTCCTGGCATCTGCTTCGTGTTTGGCTGACGCTGAGCGTGCAGTCGTTCGGCGGTGGGACGGCGACGCTGACGCTGATCCGCCGGGCGGCTGTCGGCGAGCAGTGGGTGTCGGATGCCGAGTTCGGGCGCTTTTGGGGCTTGGTCCAGCTTGCGCCGGGGATCAACCTGCTGGCGCTGACGATTCTGCTTGGCCGGCAAGTAGCCGGGGCGAGAGGCATCGCGGTGTCGCTGCTCGGTCTGCTGCTGCCGAGTGCGGCGCTGACTGTTCTGCTGACGGCAGGCTACGTCCATGTCCAGCACAGCCCTTGGATTCAAGCGGCGCTGCGGGGCATCATTCCGGCGATTGTCGGGATCGGGCTGGTGACCGCTGGGCAGATCGCCTTGCCGCTTCTCCATTCCAGCCATCGTGCGGGAACTGCCGCGTTTGCTCTCAGTCTGCTGGTCCTCACCGGCGCGGCAGGGGTGGCCTGGCTCGGCCACCTGCCGGTGCTGCTCATTCTTCTGTCGGGCGGCCTAATTTGCGCCGCCGGAAGCGCACGGCGCACCCGATGACCATTCCCAATTTTGGCACTGCCTGGTTCTGGCTGCTTTACTTTTGGCTGTTTCTCAAAGCCTCGCTGTTTTCCACCGGCGGATTCGGCAGCCTGCCAAGTCTCCATGCCGATCTGCTGGCCCGGCGGCTGGCATCCGACCGGCAGTTTGCCGAGGCGCTGACCATCGGGCAGTTGTCGCCCGGCCCGAACGGCCTTTGGGTCATCAGCTTGGGATACCTCACGGCGGGATTGCCCGGCAGCCTGCTGGCGCTGCTGGCGATCACGCTGCCGCCCCTGCTGATCCTCGCCATTGAGCGCGGCTACCGGCGGGTGCAGGACCATCCCGCCGCCGAAGGCTTCGTGTCCGGCCTCAGCCTTGCGGTCACGGGCGTGTTCGCCGTCGCCCTCAGCGGCATCCTGCATTCTGCCGGCTTCAGTCTCCGCACCGGCGCGATTACTTTAATTGCGGCAGCGCTTTCCCTGACTCGCCGCGTCCCTTTGTTCGGCATTATCGGCCTGGCGGGCCTTGCCGGAGCGCTGTGGCGCTGAAAAATCTTTTGCAAAATCTTTTGCAAAGGCTTGACAAGCGCAAATATCCTGTGCTAGACTGAGGGCCGTACCATGATCAATCGCTTCCACAACTTCATCACCGCAGCCGCCGGCCAGACATGTCTGTCCTGGTCGCCTGCCGCCACGTCCTGCCTGGCATCCAAACAAGCGGGTTATCAGGATTATCTTTCTCCGCCGATTGCGTTTTCTCCGTTGTCAAGGGAACTGCCTCACGAAAAGTAGTCTCCCAAATCCAAGAGAAACCAATCGGCTCCAAGCATCACGCTTGGGGCCTTTTTGTTTGCCAGTGTTTCGTTTTTAGGATACAGAAATTGCGTCGGTGGTGAAGTGGTTTAACACGGCGGTCTGCAAAGCCGCTCTTCGGCGGTTCGAATCCGCCCCGACGCTTTTCGACAATGCATATGGGTTGGAGGCACATACGGCTCGGTGCGCTGGTCTGTAAAACCAGTTCTCGTTTGAGAGTGTGGGTTCGAATCCCACCCAACCCAGTTCAGGAGAAAATACCATGTCTACGCTGATTGTTGAAGTCTGCAAAATCGAGAAAGTCCTGCCGCATGACAACGCGGACGCGCTGGAACTTTGCCAAATCAAGGGCTGGCAGTGCGTCATTCCGAAAGGACGGTATGCGGCGGGCGAGCTGGTCACTTACATTCCAATTGATGCCGTCATCCCGGCGGAGCATTCGGACCGCTGGGGCTTTACCAAATACCTGTCCAACGGGCGGGTACGCTGCGCCAAGCTGCGCGGCGAGCCGTCGTTCGGCGTGATTGTGGACCGGGAAAACGCGGCCTGGCCGGAAGGGCTGGACATTAAAGACTACTACGGCATTACCAAGTATGTTCCGCCGGTCAAGATCAGCGCCGGGGACGCTGCGCCCGCCCACCCGCTGTTTGTGGAATACACGGATGTCGAGAACCTGCGAAATTTCCCCGGCGTCTTCACCGAGGGCGAGGAAGTTGTGGTCACCGAGAAAATCCACGGAACCTCATGCCGCATTGGACTGATTGAAGGCGAGATGATGGCCGGCTCAATGGCGGTCCGCCGCGTCCGCCCTGAAAACTTGGCGGACAGCATCTACTGGCAGCCGCTGGAAGTCGGCGGGGTGCAGGCGCTTTTACAAAGCTTTGGGCAGGATGCCCGGCAGGTGATTTTGTTCGGTGAAGTCTTCGGCAGCAAAATCCAGAACTTGAATTACGGCCAGGTTGGGTCGCTGGGCTTCCGTGCGTTTGACATTTTGGTGGACGGAAAATACCTGGACGCGGACCCGTTTCTGGCGGCCTGCGCGGAGTTCGGCGTGCCGGCGGTGCCGGT
>CAXTRL010000231.1:0-5935 GCA_964246575.1 uncultured Armatimonadales bacterium | reverse complement strand
CAGAAGTATCTTGATGCGTCAAGTATATGATTACCTGACGGATGAAAGCTTTTTCGGGCTGAGGACAGGCCATTAGAGGGCAGTCTTCAGCTCCGAAAAGGCTCTTTCCATTGCCGGTCGGCTTCCACAAACGCGTACTCGATAAAGTCGAAGGTCCTCTTCAAGTCATCGGGGTCGGCAGGCTGTCCCACTTTCAGGGAAGGGTTCGGACGCTCGTTCCAAGCACGATCAATCAGCCCCGCCCACCGGTTGTCTAAGGCCCCTTCGGCCCACCGCGCTCCGGCAAGCTTCGACCCAACCGCCCCCGTGTGGAGCGTGTGCAGCATCCGGCAGTAACTCAGGACGACAAAGGGCTGCGCCCAACGGTTGCTTACCTGAGAGCGGCCATCAAAGATTTCTTTCGCCCACCCGCGCACCGTCTGCATCGTCCGTAGCACTTCACGCCGCAGATCGTCGGCGGGCACCGGATCAATTAGCGTCTTCGGGTCAGGCCCGGCTAAAATGATCCCGCGTTCCCGCGTGACCCAGCGGGCGACCAGGGTATTATCATGGTGGGACCGGATGAGCATTTTGCTGGTGTTGTCCAGATACCAGGGCTGTGTGTCTGACGGATCGCAGCGCCTCAGCGCATCCTCCGGGAAGTAGGAGCCTTCCAGGTGCTGGGCCCAAGGAGACGGAAGATCATATATCCGGGCATGAATAGCTTGCATTTCCGCCAACTCAGCCGTGGAAAGCTCCGTGCGAATCGCCGCCAAGAAGTCCACATCGCTGTCGCCGTCGAAGTCCCCGACGGCGAATGAGCCTTGCAGATAGGCCCCAAGGAGGTTATCACCCAGGGCCGCCTGAACGGCGGATAGCCACTCGGACAGGGTAGCATTCAAGTCGGGAAAAGGAGTGGGGTTTGTTCTAAGCATTGGTCGCTCGGGCTGTCTTCTCGCTAAACGCCAGAATAATTGAAGTCAAATAGCTGGCTGGGGCAAGGGCTTTTGAACGTGGTGTGTCAAGTATGTGATCACCTTATTTATAATCTGCCTACGAACCTGCCGGGGTTCCACATTCGAGTGGGGTCCAGGGTCTCTTTCAGGCGGGCCATCAGGCCGAAGTCCGGCAGCAGGGGAGACCAGACCGGGACATCAGCCTCGCGCAGGACTTCCGGCATCTGAGTGAGGATAAAACTGCCGCCGCAGCGGTCGGCTTTGTCTTTGAGATCGGCGTAGAAAATGCGCCAGTCGGCTTCGTCCAACTGCGGCGCGAAGTGCGCGGTCATCAGGCCAAGCGCAGCGTCCGAAGCCACTGCCGCCGTGAAGCCACTTCGCCGGGCTATCCATTCCAGCATTCGGGAAAACGCCCCGACCTGCGACGACATTACATGGAATTCGGCGGTCATGGGTGTGCTTTCCAGCGCAAAATCGCGAAGCGCGGCGCGAACCGAAGCGGCATTGGGGGCGTCCAAAGCGCCTGCGCCAAGCGTCTCGGTCTGCCAGGCGACGGCTTCAGCGTCGCCGTCAAAACCGAGAACCACATACTGCGCGTCGTGCGCGTCCGGCATGATTTGCGAAGCGGCCAGCGGGCTGAGCAGGAACAAAAACGACGGCGCAAGCTCAGAGCCGAGCAGATGGTCCAGCACGTCCTCGCTGTTGTGGCTGCTATCCAGCGGCAGCGCCGTAGTCGCAGAAGCTTCCGGCAGCGGCGCGACTTTCAGCGACGCTTCCGTGATCAGGCCAAGCGTCCCCAAAGAGCCGCAGTACAGCTTCGGCAGGTCGTATCCGGCGACGTTCTTGACGACTTTGCCGCCGCCTTTGATCAGTTCCCCGGCGCTGTTCACCACAGAAACTCCCAGCAGCAAGTCCCGCACACTGCCGCCGGACAGGCGCGTCAGGCTATGGGCACGGGTCGCGATTACCCCGCCCAGCGTCTGCGCTTCGGGCCGTGCAATGTCCAGCGGCAGGCACTGGCCCTGCGCCGCGAGAACCGCTTGAATCTGTGCAATGGTGACGCCTGCTTGGGCGGTGATCGTTAAGTCGGCAGGCTCGTACTCGGTGATCTGGTTCAGCCTCAACGTAGACAGCGCCAGATTATAGCGCTCCGGCGGGTAGCCGAGGCCCTGCCGGCAGCCGCCGCCCCACGGTACAACCGATTGGCCGGCAGCCCCGCGCACGACTGCCTGCGCTTCCTCTGCCGATGCAGGCAGGGCGACAGCGTGAGGCTCCAGGCTGAACAGCGTGTAGTGGGAGGGCGAGTAATCGCAAGAAGAATAAGACGGCTCCGTCATGCCGTTAGTATATCATGTTCCACGGGATGTGGTCAACTCTTAGGCATAGGTCGCTCAAGGGAAGCGACAAGACCCGGAAGAACAGGCAAAAGCGCTTTGGTGGCCGCCATCAACGGCTCCGGCGCGGCCAGCCCTTGCAAGGAGCCGGGGATGTTGACAAGCAGCGTCGTGCCGCGTATGCCGGCGACGCCGCGTGAAACGCCGTCCAGCGGGTAGCCCGCCTCCGCCACCGCGCGGCGCACAGTCTCGGCGACGCCGAGCGCTTCTTTTTTGATCAAGCCGAACGTCGCTTCCGGCACGATGTCGGCAGAAGAATAGCCTGTCCCGCCGACCGTGAGAACGACATGGCAGCGAGAAGGCACATGGGGCGTGTCGCACCAATCGCGCAGGGTGCGCTGGATACTTTTGCGCGAAATCCGAAGCACCAGCGGGCGATGCACGGTATACACATGCTCATTGCCCCGCATCAGCACCGCTTCCACCGCCGCGCAGCCGGCTTCTTCCCAGGACCGCAGGCCAACTTCCCCAAATGTGGTGTCGCGCCTCGAAAAACCGAGAATCCCGACTCGTATCACACTACTGTACCAGCCCTTTAGTCACTTTCATGAAAATGTCTTCCAAGTCCATCGCCTGCTCGGTGAAGCCGAGGACTCTATGCCCATGCGAAATCAGCAGCGTGTTCAAACCCGCCTGGTCTTCCGGGCTGCCGGTGAAGTCCACCGCCAAGTGGGAATCCACAGGCCGGACGGCCCGGACGCCCGGCGCGTCGGCTAAAAGCGCCGTGGCTTCCTCCAGCTTGTCCAGCAGGCGTATTTCTAAGGTGCGCCCGCCGGTGACCTGGTCCATGATGTCCTGCACGTCGCCGGAAACCAGCATTTCGCCGCGCTCAATAATGCCGACTTTGTTGCAGAAGTCCGCAAGCTCCGGCAGAATGTGCGACGAAATAATAATCGTCTTGCCCATGGCTTTTAGCTCTTTGAACAGTTCTTTGATTTCAATCCGGGCGCGGGGATCAAGCCCCGAAGCCGGTTCATCTAGCAGCAGCACTTTGGGGTCGTGGATCAGCGTTTTCGCCAGACACAGCCGCTGCTTCATGCCGGTAGACAGTTCTTCGACGTAGCTGTCCTTTTTTCCTCCTAAATCTGTAAGGCTTAATACATCATCTATGATGCGCGGCCTTTGGTTCTTCGGCAGCCGGTACGCGCCCGCGAAGAAATCTAGATATTCCCAAACCCGCATGTCGTCGTAGATGCCGAAGAACGCCGGCATGTAGCCGATGCGCCCGCGCACGGCTTCGGGATGTTCCACGACATCAATGCCGTCAATCAGCGCCCGGCCCGAAGTCGGCTTGAGCAGCGTTGCCAGCATCTTGATGGTCGTTGTCTTGCCTGCGCCGTTCGGCCCGATAAAACCGAAGATGTCCCCGGCTTCAAGGCTGAGGCTCAGGTCTTTCACCGCCGTCAGCCCTTTGTATTCTTTGACAAGGTGTTCAATTTGGATCATAATAATTTAGTTGCGCTCCCGCACCGAGCGGTGGTAACGCCGCACCATAAATGCCAGCGCTGCGACTGTGGCGGCAACCGTCAGTGCCAGATACCCTGACAGCAGCAGCGCATTGCTGTCCCCGGAACCAACTGCGCCGGGCGCTAATTGTCCCATAAGCGAGCCAACGGCAGAAAATGGATTGAGGCAGAGAACCGCTGTGTCTTCCGGCCTGCCCTGCAAAACAAGCAAACTGATGACCGTGTTGATGACTACTGTTCCGAGGCACAAGAAAGCGGAAATCGTCAGCGCCGACGCCGTAGCGGTCATCGTGCGCTTGGCTTGAAATGAGCAAAGGAGGCCAAGCGCACTGTAACACGCCGTTGTCAGCAGCAGAAGTACCAGAGTTGCCGGCAGCATCAGCCACGGAAGATGGGCATGGACCGCATCCGCCGCCATAAACGGCAGCAAAATGATCAGCAGCAGCCAGGGGAGCATCTGCCGGCCCAGCCATTTGCCGAGAAGAACTTCCCAGGCCGAAAGCTGGGTGGTCGCTAAAATTTCCCAAGTCTGCTGCTCCCGCTCCTGCGTGATCGCCGTCGCCGAAAGCGCAGGCGACAGCAGGACAATCAGCGCCAGCGCCCCATAAACCAGCAGTGGCCACAGGTCGCGGGCGTCTTGAAGCGTCCCACCGAAGATGCCGAGAATACCGCGCCCGTAGTAGTACGCGGCGATGACGCCGATCAACCGGGCAATCCATAGGTTCGCCGGCAAACCATTCTTGCGCTTAAGCCGCAGCCGCCCGCGCACTTCGCGCTCCAAAACCGGGTTGTCGGTGAAGATGCCCATTTCACTTTCCTGAGACCGGCAGATGGACGATGACGAGGCTTTCGTCGTTTTCGGTCACAGGGCTGCCGTCAACGCGCGGCGCGGAACCAGCGAGCTTCGGGTCACTGCTCCACCCTGCCAGAAGCGCTTCGCCGGGCGCAGGTGTATAAACTGGGCTTGAGGAGCCTCCGTTATAACTTGGGCTGCTCTGGCTGAGGGACCGAAAGTAGTCGCCAAGCGCATCCTGCATACGTTCGCGGATGCTTGCCTGAGCATTCGTGGTGGGGACGCTGCCGGGAAACATAGGTTGCAAAACAGCGGTAACATTCGCGGCAATAGTTACGGTTGCGCCGGAAGCAAGCGTCCCGATGAAGTGCCAGCGCCCGGCGTACAGCACCGCGCAGTTTGTCAGCGCGTATGGGGTGTGGTTGACCAGAATGCCTTTAACGGTCCCGATGTTGTCGGAAAGCGTGCCGTCAATCGCGCCGCCTAAGTCTGTCGTGGACTGAGCATCAAACGCCCGCATCGCCCACATGTTGACCGGCGTGCTAGGCAGCGAAACTCCTGTGGGTGTTTCCAAAAACTGCACCGGCCCGGAGTCCTGCGAATCGTCGCCGCTTCCACGGCCATAATTTGTGCCGGGATTGGGGACGGCGGCAAGGAGATTGTCCCCCGACAAGTTAATGTCGTAGGTTGTCCGGTGGGGCGAAAACAGGCCGACTTCCGAATAAACCCCGGCTTGCGTCTGGCCAGCATTGGTTTCAACGAGTGCGGCGCGGTTGACAAAGACGCTGCCGCCTTTGGCGGCGTAGCCCACGCCGAATGTCCCAGCGGCGAACACAAGCACCAATACGGGAATGGTAACCCAGGCAAGCTCTTTGCGGTCGTACTTCTTTAAAACAAAGTAGTTGACGGGGACTAAAGCGATCAAATACACCAGCAGGAAGACGGCGATAACCGAGGTTCCCGGCGCGTCCAGCGACGGCCCGCGCATGACGGCTTCCGACAAAAGCGGCAGCGACGAGCCGTAATACACCGCACCGTAGTTTTCTTCACGGGCAGCCGTCACGGCCAGCACGGAGGACGCTGCGGGGGGTTGGCTGAACAAAAGGGTCTGCCAGACCGGCGGCAGAGTTTGAGAGGCCGTTCGGAACCCTGTGCTGGTTGGGTCAAACGCCGTCAGCGTCACGGTGCCGGCCCCGAATGGCCCAGAAACGATCTGCGCCCCGCCGCCCGGCGCAGTCTGCAAGACGCGGACGCCAGGCAGCGGCTTGGCGGCAAGGGTCAATGCCCCGGAACTACTCGCTGCGCCGACGGTGGCGGGCAGGAGGCCGCTGAAGAACGCTACGCCGA
>CAXTRL010000230.1:0-5957 GCA_964246575.1 uncultured Armatimonadales bacterium | reverse complement strand
CGGGCTTTCGGGCGCATCGGCACGGTAGACGCGCACGACATCAGCGCTTAACAAATCTACGTCCCAAACGACTTTGCATCCAGCGGCAAAATAATCGGCGCGTTTGTCCGCCATATCCCGCTCCGCCTTCGGGCCGTAGTCGTTTTCACTGCGAACTTCGGCGGCGAATATCGGCACGTCGGGGAAGAACTTCATGGTCGCGGATGATCCCAGGTAGAACGCAGCATCAGGGCTGAACGACTTCCGGTTCGGTAGGTTAGCAAGGAAGCCTTTGTTGTCACCGATAGCACGGCCAAAGTTAGTCATTCGCACATAGCTGCGAAGGCTAAAAAATATCTCATCACCCGCAAAGCCAGGTATTCCGCCGGTTGGACTCATCAGCACTAACTCTCCATTCACAAGCTCGGCCTTGCCGGGCGTCGCGTACAAGTCTTCAACTGTCGCACGGGTTTTCGTGATCATGGCACAAAGGCTCCTTGTCAGTAGGGAATCAGCGCGGCCAGGGCTTCGCGGACCTGGGTGCAGTTCGGCTGCTTTCGGGCTAGCGCGGCAAGCTGTTTTTCGGCGGCATCCGGGTCATGGTCCAGCGCCAGCCAAATGGCCTGCGATGTGGTCAAGGTCGCTTCCTGTTCTGGGGTTGCCAGAGTTCCGTAGCCCGTTTTTGCTGCGGCGAGGCAGGCGGCCGCTTCCGAAAGCGCGGCGGTATTGCCGCTGCTGCGGGCCAGAAGCAAGTCGGCGAGAATTAAGTTGACTGTGGCGTTGTCCGGCGCAAGCGCTTTTGCGGCCCGGACCTGCATTTCCGCGTCGGCGGACAAGCCCTCGCCGTTCAGCAGGGACGCCAGCAGAAGGCGCGTGGGGACCGAGTCGTGGGCGGCGGCCTGCTGGGCGAGCAGAGCGCTCAGGTCCGTCCACTGCCCCTGCTGCTTGAGGTGCGTCGCCAGCGCCGTGAGGGCATCACTTTGGGCGGGGTCCAGCGCCAGCGCCTGCCGCCAGGAGTTTTCCGCCTGGGCGCTGCTGGATGCATTGCTGCCCGACGCATCGCTGCCCGACGCATCGCTGCTGCCGGCCTGCACGACGCCAAGTGCGGTCCAGGCGGAGGCCGCCAGCTTCTTGTCTGGGTTCTGCGTCAGCTCTTTCAGCCGCGCTTCCACGTCTGCTGTCGTCATCAATGCTGGTGGGAGGGTGCCGGACGTGCCTTTGAGATGCTGCGTCAGCCAAGAGCGGTCATGGAAGAACGGCAGCGCCCGGTCCAAATACGCTAGGGTGCGGAGCTTCTCAGCGTCTTTCGAGACATCGCTTTGGCGGGCTGAGCCCCAAAGCTGCCAGTCGGCCACGGCCAGCGCCAGGGCCGTTTCCACAGAAGGAACTTCGGAGGCAGGCAAAGTTATTCTCAGCCCCTTCTGCTGCATCACGCTGAGCGCGATCCGGCTGACGAGGCGAAACAAGGCGCGGTCTCGGTACCCTTCCGGTTCCGCAGGATCAAGCGTAATGGATTTATCAAAAGCAGTGTGTGCCTGCACAAGCAGGGCTTCCACTTGAACAGTCTGCGTGGCTGTGAGGTGATCTTCCTGCGTTTGCAGAGTGAACTTGACGACTCCGGCTTCTGTGACAGGCTTTTCGCTGCCTTCAAGGATCGCAAAAACCTTTGCGGTCAGCACGGTGCCAAGAAGCTGCCAGCCGGGAGCATAGCGGGGCAAATGAACTGTTGTCTGCACGGCGGCTGCCTCAGCTTCATCCGTGCGGCCTGCCAGATTTAGCGCCGTCACCCACCGCTGGGCCTGAACGCCGTCGTCAGGATGTGCCTGGACCGCCGTTTTTGCCAGCGCCGTCGCCTGCGTCCATGCGGTTTTTGCGCCGCCCTCATCCTGCCCTTGATGCAGCAGCGCACCGAGCTTTTCCAGGCGCTCAATTTCTTTGGCGCTGTCACTGACCGGCGTTTTCAGACGCGCGATTTGTTCCGCCAAAGCATCCTGCGCGTCCGGCGCAAAGCCGTCCGCCAGCATTTGTTCCACGATCGGCAGGTCCGGCGACATCCGCAGGCGGTCCCAAACGATTTGCTTTTTGTCGAGAGGCGCGGCGCTATCATCTTTGGCCGGCGGCAGAACTGGCTTCAAGTAAAACCGGTGCGGGCCGAAGTCAAAAAGCACCACGCAGTTACTCAGAACACTTTCACCCAGCAGCGAGGGAAAGCCGGTGTCATTTCGCTGCGGAGCAACCACGGAAACATCGGAAAGCACCACCAAACCGATTTGCATCTTGGCGACGGTGCTGCGGTTGACCAGGGCCAGAGGCTCAGACAAAGTTTTTACGGTTTCTGTGGCAAGCGGGCGCAGGTGGAGTTCCTCCGCGAGTTCTTGGGAGACTAATGTTTTGGGAGCGCCGGTATCGATGAACATATCTTCTGACGCCGCGCTGTCTCCGTTCTGGAAGTCCGCGCGGATCGTGTAGTGGTTGACTTTGGAGTTGCTTCGGGTGCGCTCTTGACCAAGTTCGATCAAGGTCTGCGGCGTGAAGCCAAGCGCGGCGGCATCTACGCTGCTGAGATTTCCCGGCGTGATCCAAATGATTTCATGGGCAGGGTAATCAATCCGCAGGGCGAACCGCGACAGCATATCACCACCGATAATGCCGTCAATCGGTCGTCCGCTCATGGGAAAAAGAAAATCCTGAGACACTACCCGGAAGGTCGGCTTGAGCATCTCCAAATTTTCCAGCCTGACCTGCGGCACCTCAACGTAGGTGAGCGGCGCAAAGCCAAACCCAAATAACAGCCTGTGATAAGAGGTTGGATCGAGCTTCGCTTTTTTCGCAAAATCTTCTGTGATAACGCTTTCGTATTCACCCGTGTCAATGGCAAATGTCCCAATGACCGTGTTGCTGAAGCGCACCTGCACCAGCGGCGTGCCGTTGTTGCGTGCCGGCTCAAAGGTCTGCGCGACCATGCTGTGCGCCGGCTTGCCATCGGCACGGGCGGGGCGGGAGGCAAGCAAACTGGAAACAAGCAAACTGGAAACAAGCAAGCTCAAAGCAAGCAAAACAACGGCGGGCAAAACGAGACCGGCAGAAACTGCATGAAAAAAGCGAAGCATCAACAAGTCCTCCTTGAATGCTAAAAATCGTATCACTTGCTATTCGTATCACTTGCTACAGGTGCGCGTTAGGATTATCAACAAGCAGCCCCTCCGCAGTCGCGGCGGCGTTGAGGTCGTTGTCGGCGGCGACAAAAATGGGGGACGGAAAGCCAAGCGCAGCCAGTTCGGCGGCTATCTCTAAAGCGGCGGCAAGCTGAATGGCATCGTAGCCGCGCAGACGGTGCGCCTGGACCAGACTCATGGCACGCTGCACAAGACCCTCAGTAATGAATACTGACGAATACCCTTGACGTAAGTGGCTTTGCAAACTGGCGATGGCAGCGGCGGCATCAGTCGAGGAAATCTCGCCGCGTCGCATCCGCCGCATGATAGCCGCTACGGCTTCCGCTCCGGTCACATGGGCTGCATACACAACATTGCCGCGCGAGGGCAGGCAGAGGCTTTGAATCCAGGCTGTTCCGGTTTCGCTGATGTAGCGTTTGACAATGCCGCTGCTGTCAAAAAAGTAGCGTGCCATCTATTTCGGCCCCCGATCTTCCAGAAGAGTCTCGGAAACAGGTCTGCCTACCACTTTGATCGGCGTAAATGCCTCAGATTGGTCCTCAGCGACATATCCCTGATGATAGCGCTCAGGAATGTAAGCTATTAGACCTTTTGCGAAAAGATGTTCCGCAATCTGCCGCTCCTGCTCTGGCGTCGATTCTGCCGCCTGCGGCGTCTGCCATGAGTCCATCAGCCGGCGCAGCTGCTCCTGTTCGTCGGGCCGAAGCGCCCGGACAACTTCTACCGCACGTTCCAAAGTGACATTTTCCATTGGGTTCTCCTCCTCTTATTATACCAAGCTTGCACGCCCCATTTATCAAGCAAGCTTGCGCTGCAAGTCGTAGAGCTTGGTCAAGGCTTCAATCGGGGACAGTGTGCCTAAGTCTAAGCCTTCCAATTCGTCTAAAACCGGATGGCGCTCGGCCTCAAAGAGCGTGGTTTGGAGGCGCTGGGTGCGGGAAGCAAGAACGGCGGCGGGGCCGTCCCCCTTACCCATGCTTTCCAAAGTTTGCAGAACTTCGCGGGCGCGTTTCAGCACCGGGTCGGGGACGCCCGCGAGCTTTGCCACTTGGATGCCGTAGCTTTTGTCCGTGCCGCCGGGCATGATCTTTCGGAGCCAGACAATGTGGTCGCCCTGCTCTTTGACCGCGACGCGGAAGTTCTTGACCCCCACCGCCGTTTTTTCCAGCTCGTTGAGGTGATGGTAATGAGTCGCAAACAGCGTTTTGACGCCAACGGCATGAAGATACTCGGTGATGGCCCAGGCCAGGGCCAGGCCGTCATAGGTGGACGTGCCGCGCCCGACTTCGTCCAAGATGACCAGAGAGCGCGGCGTGGCGTTGTTGAGGATGTTCGCCGTTTCGTTCATTTCCACCATAAACGTAGACTGGCCGCTCGCCAGGTCGTCATGCGCCCCGACGCGGGTAAAGATGCGATCTACCAGGCCGACAGACGCATAATCGGCAGGCACGAACGAGCCGATTTGGGCCAGCAGCACAATCAGCGCGACTTGGCGCAGGTAGGTGCTTTTGCCGGCAGAGTTCGGCCCGGTGATGATGTGCAGGCGAGCCTGGTCAGCGTCTAAATACGTATCGTTCGGGACAAAGAGCGTCCCACTTTGCAGAGACTCGACGACTGGGTGGCGGCCCGCCTTGATTTCGAGCGTGTCGCCGTCGTGGACTTCCGGGCGGACAAACCGGCCCGCCAGCGCCGCTTCCGCCAGCCCGGCGAAGACGTCCAGCCGGGCCAGCGTTTTGGCGAGCTTGAGAATTGGGCCTGTGTATTTGTCGGCGATTTCCTCCCGGAGCCGGGTAAACAGCGTGTATTCCAGTTCAACAATCTTTTCTTCCGCGCCTAAGACCTGCGCTTCGTATTCTTTTAGCGTGGGCGTGATATACCGCTCGGCGTTCGCGGTCGTCTGCTTGCGCGTGTATTCCGGCGGAATGGTGACGCCTGCGCCGGATTTGGAAATCTCAATATAGTAGCCAAAGACATTGTTGAAGCCGATCTTCAAGTTCTTGAAGCCGGTGCGCTCCCGCTCGGCTTCTTCAATCCCGGCGATAAACCCCTTGCCGCCGGAGCGCAGTTCACGCAGGGCGTCCAGCTCCGCGTTGTAGCCGTCCCGGACCAGCCCGCCTTCGCGGAGCAGCATCGGCGGCTCGGGATGGAGCGCGGTTTCCAGCAGGTCAATCAAGTCTTGGGGCGGATCGGCGGCAATCGCCCGCATAGGGGCCAACGCGCCGCCTTCCGGGGCGCGGGCCAGCGCGGCGGCGACATCCGACAGGGCTTGCAGCGATTGCTTGAGGGCCACTAAATCACGGGCGTTGGCCGCGCCAGAGCAGATACGCGCCGTGAGACGCTCTAAATCGGAGATGCGCCGCAGGGCGTCGCGCAGATCGCCCCGCAGCAGAGCATCACTTGCGGCTTCGGCGACGGCGCTTTGCCGGTTGTGGATTTTATCTAAAGCGAGGAGCGGCTGGTCAAACCATTTGCGTAATAAACGCCCGCCGAGCGGCGTCACGGTGCGGTCCAAAATAGACACCAGGCTCTTAGATTTCGCACCGTCGGCCAGGGAATGCGTCAATTCCAAATTGCGCCGGGCGGCGGCGTCCAGCACCATGAAGTTTTCAGTGGAATAAATCGCCAGGCTCCGAATATGGCTGGCCGCGCCGCCCTGAGTCTGCTTAACGTAGTCTAAGACCAATACGGCGGCGTCCAGTCCCGACGTCATCTGCTCCGCGCCGTAGCCGCGCAGAGACGGCGTCCCGAAGTGGTCTAAAAGCGTTTGGCGTGACGATTTGCGCGTTGTTTGGGGCTGATGAC
>CAXTRL010000229.1:0-5979 GCA_964246575.1 uncultured Armatimonadales bacterium | reverse complement strand
CACGCAAAAGCGCCCCGCAGCCAATCGGCTGCGGGGCGCTTTTTGCATTTAATTGTCCGCGAAAGGATCGTCCATATCGTCGTCTGCCGGGGGCTGATAGCGGCCGCCGGCTGCCGGACGAGGGGCGCTGTTGTTCGCCGGGGGCCGGGCTGGGGCTGCCGCCGGACGCGCCGGAGCGCGGGCGGGGGGCGGAGAAGCGGGAGCTTCATCGCCGTAGCCGGTGTCGCCGCCGGGATCAGCGTCGGCGTAGTTGTCACGCCCACCGCCGCGTGCGCCGCCGTAGCTGCTGCCGCCGCCTTCTTCGCCTTCTTTCGGGCGATCTAGCGACTTCAAGTTGTCTACAACGACTTCCGTATCGCGGCGCTTTTGGCCGTCCTGGGTGACGTATTCACGCACTTGCAGGCGGCCTTCGACTGCCACTAAGCGGCCTTTGCCGAGATAATTCGCGGCATATTCCGCCGACTGGCGCCAAGCGACAATGCTGAAAAAGTCAGCCTGCTTTTCCTGGCCGTTGGTGCGGGCTTCCGCCGACATGGGCCGGTTGACGGCCAGCCGGAAAGAGGTCACGGCGATGCCGCTGGGCGTATACTTCAGCTCAGGGTCATTGGCCAGTCGGCCAATCAAAATCACGCGGTTCAGGTCCATTTTCGTAGCTCCTTTGTCTGTTCTCGTAAACCAGTGCAGTTATCGGATGAGCAATGCGTAAGCAACCCGTCTTAGACAACCGGGTCCGGTGTTTCTTCGGTCTGGGTCGTGTCTCCCGTCTGGGCGGGCTGGACAGCGTCGGGTTCCACGGCGGCGGCTGCCGGGGCGGGAACTTCGGCTTCCACCTGGGGCGTTTCCGCTGCTTCCGGGGCAGGTGCAGTCTCGACCGCAGGAACCGGGGCAGGTGCGGCGGCTGCCGGGGCAGGGGATGCGGCAGGCAGCAGGGCTTCTTCGTCGTCGCGCCGGATAATCAAAAAGCGGATCTGATCTTCGCTGATCTGGAAGATGCGCCGCAGCTCGGCTTCCACGGGCGGCTTGGCTTGGAACTGCATGATGACATAAATGCCTTCGGTGCGGCCTTTGACCTCGTACGCCAGGCGCCGGCGCTCCCAAACGTCAATCTTTTCAATCGCGCCGCCGCCAGTCTCGATGATCCCTCGGTACTTGGCGGTGATGGCCGTGATGCGCTCGTCCCCTAAATCGGGGTCCACAATGTAAACGGCCTCGTAAGGCTGGGTAATGGCGATGGATGGCATAGGATGCCTCCTCTCTCTGGGCTTGGATTTTTGGCCTGCTTCGCGCCACCGAAGGCAGGCAGAGAGGAACAGAAGACACAAAAGTCCCGTTCAACAATCCCGGTATTATAGCACGGCACGGCCCTAAATTACAAGGCGCGGAAGAGATAGAAACGGGCGATTAAAATCGCGGCAACGAAATCACAAAGTCCACCTGCGTGGACTAAGAGTTCAGATTATTCTTACTCTTAACCTGCGAAGGCAGGTTTCGTGCTTTCGTTGCCGCGATTTCAATCGCCCGATCCGCTTATGGGACAATCCTCTTAAACAGCGGCACGGCGGGCGAGAAGAAGGCAGACGTCGTCCTGGAACGCGCCGCCGGACCAGTCGCGCACGGAGTCAATCACCGACTGGCCGAAGCCGCGCAGGGTTTCGCCGGGCAAAAGCTGGACGGCCTGCGCTTGCAGCGACTCGAACTCAAAAAACTGGCTGCCCCGGCGGGCTTCAGTCAGCCCGTCGGTCACAATCAGAAGCGTGTCGCCAGGATCAAGCCGGGCTTCGCTGACGGCATAGGCCGTGCCGCGCTGGACGCCCAGCAGCAGGCCATTTGTGCCGATGGCTTCTGCCGTGCCGTCCGCCCGCAGCAGCAGCAGAGGCTCGCCGCCGGCGGTCAGGCAGGACAAGCCGCCGTCGGGATCAAACACCGCCAGCGACAGCACAATCAAGTTGTCGCTGCCGAAATCGCTCTGCTGCTGGGCTTCACAGACAAAGTCATTGAGCCGGGCCAGCGCCACTTTGGGCGAGAGGTGTTCCCGCAGAATCGCCCGCAGAGCGTACTTGACTTCGGCAATCAGCGTGGCCGCGCCGAGGCCCTTGCCGGAAATGTCCCCGACGACCAGCGCGATCTTGCCGCTGCCGTAGGTGAAGACGTCGGAAAAGTCTCCGCCGACAGCGGCTTCGGTGGAAGCGGCTTCATAAAATGTTTCAATGGCGAGACCCGAATCTGCTTTGGGCGACGGCGTGTGCAAAAGAATCTGCTGCAAAGTTTCGGCGATGCGCCGCTCCCGCTCGTAGGCGGCCCGCAGGGCGGCTTCCGCTTCCCGGCGCTCGGTGATGTCGCGGGCATACAAAGACACGCCGTGTTCCCCGGAAAAGACCCGCGCTTGCAGCCAGCGGCCCATGTCCTCAAAGAATGCTTCAAACTCTACGGTCTGCCCGGCAGCCACCGCCTGCATCGTTTGGGCCTCAAACTCGCGCCCCAGCGAAGACGAGTACACGTCCCAAAACACCCGGCCTGTTAGCGCTGCCGGGTTCTGTCCCACAGCCTGCACGGCGCGGGCAGCGCTGGCGTTCACCGAAAGGAACCGCCACTCTGAGTCCAGCGCGACATATATGTCGGTGACGGTCTCTAAAATTTCTGCCGTTCGGCGCTGCACTTCTTCGGCTTCGGCGCGGGACGACTCGGCGCGAAGGAGGGCCGCTCGCGCTTCTTCGGCTGCGATCCGCTCGGAAATGTCCCGAATCAGCCAGCGCAGGGTTGCCTGCTCCCCCGGCATTCCCTGAAAACGAGCAGCAGTGACGGCGGCGGCGAACTTGCCGGAAGGGCGGCGGCGCATCTGCACCACCCATTCCGGGAATGCGCCTTCGCCGGAATGGATCAGCGTTTGGAGGCGCGGCTGAAACTGGGCGAGGTCGGGAGGAGCAATCAGCGAAGCAAGTCTGCGCTTTTTCAGAAAGCGCGTGGAAATACCGAGCATCCGGGACGCCGCACGGTTGGCTTCTAAAATCGCGCCGTCGGGCGTCGTCACCAGGTAGCCGTCGGGAGCAAAATCAAATAAGTCTTGATAACGCTGCCGCTCCGCTTCTAAGCGCTCCCGCCCATACCCAAGTTCTTCATTTTGAACCCGCATTTCTTCTTCAGCGACGCGCAGCTCTTCCAAGCTGAGGTGAAGCTCTTCCAGCGCCTGCGGCAGCAGACCACGCGGCCGGATGGCTTGTGCGGCTCTGGTTGCCGCTGTTTTTTCCAGGTTGTCAGTGGGTGGGTGAGGCATGGTGTTTACGCTTGGTTAATCTTCAGCGCCGGCCGTTAATCTTCAGTGCTGGGAAGTATCTGCTCCATGAGCAGAATGACCCCGGAAATGGCGCTTTTCGGGTTCAGCAGCGGCGTCACGGTGACTTTGCAGGAGATCAGCCGGCCACGCCGGTTGTAAGCATCCAGCGTGATTTCCTGAGAAGCGCTTGCCCCTGACAAGCACGCCCGCACCGGCTGCATCAGCTTGTCGACCGGCAGGCCGATGTCTAAGGTTAAGAACTGGCGGCCCTGCACTTCGTCGGCCCGCAGGCCCCAAAGCTCCTGCGACTGGCTGTTCCAGATTTGGACCATCAAATCCGGGTCCAAGACAACGGCCCCGGCCCGGATGCTGGTCAGAATGGACTCCATAAACGCATTGACTTGGTTTAAAGCTTCCGAGCGCTGCATTAATTCTTCATTGCTTGTCCGCAGCTCCTCGTTGATGGACTGCACTTCCTCGCTTGTGGTTTCCAGTTCTTCGTTGATGGATTGCAGTTCTTCGTTCGTGGTTTCCAGCTCTTCCACCGTGGATTGCAGTTCTTCGTTCGTGGTTTCCATCTCTTCGTTGGCCGATTGCAGCTCGGCATACGCAGTTTCCATTTCGTGGTTCGTGACCTGCAATTCTTCCGACAATTCCCGGTGGCGGGTCACGTCGATGAACAGCACGGAAACGCCCAGCAGCGTGAAATCGTCCTGAAGCGGCACAATCAACGCTTCCAAGAAGAGCGTTTTGCCGCCGGCAGCCCACGGCACTTCTTTGACGCTGAGTGGACGCCGCTCCGCTTCCACTTGCTCAATTCGAGAGCGCAGCTCAATGGGCCGGTACGAAACTTCTAAATCCTGAAGCGGATGGCCGATGTCCCGTGCCGTGAGGTGAAACAAAGCGCGGGCGCGTTCGTTCGCCATTGCCAGGATGCCGTTTATATCCAAAACAATCTGCGCCGTCGAGGACGTCTGGAAAGCGGCTTCCCAAAGCCGCAGTGCGTTGTCTATTGGCACGGACGCGGCTTCCACTCCCGACTGGGCCATCACAAGAAGCTGTTCGCGCAGGCTGGGCTTAGCGACTTTGATGAACACGCGCCGCCGCAAGTCCAGCGGAACGAACAGGCCGGAATGCGAAAAGATCATTTCCGCTTTGCCGAGAAACAAATACCCGCCGTCCCGGATGGCGAAATGGAACCGGGACAAAATACCGGCCTGCACTTCGGCGTTGAAGTACATGACCGTGTTGCGGCAAACCAAAAGGTCAACGCGGGAAATCGGCGCGTCTTGCAGCAAATCATGCCGCCCAAAGATCAGCGCCCGGCGCAGCTCTTTGTTGAAAACGTACCGGCTGCCTTCCAAATCAAAATACTTTTCAAGAAGCGCCGGAGGCAGGCTCTGCACTTCCCGCGCCGAATACGACGCGGCCCGTGCCTGCGCCAGCGCGTCGTCGTCAATGTCGGTGGCGTAAATCTTGACCCGCTCCCGGAACGCTTCCATCCCCAGCGCCTCGGCCAGGATGATCGCCAGCGTGTACGGCTCCTGGCCGGACGCGCACCCGGCGCTCCACAGACGGATCGGCTCATGGCTGCTTTTTGAGGCCAGAATACGCGGCACGATTTCTTCCGCCAAGTAGTCCCAATTCGCCGTGTCCCGGAAAAACGTCGTGACATTGATCAGCACGGTGTTGAACAGCAGCACGAACTCATCGGGATGGACTTCCAAGTAATCGGTGTAACCCGAGTAATCGGCAAACCCAAGTATTTGCAGCCGCTTGTCCACGCGGCGGCGCAGGGAAGCCCGCTTGTAGCCGGTGAAGTCAAAGCCCCGGCTGCGCTTGAGGTAATCCAGCAGGCCCTCAAATTCCGGGCTGCTGATCCCGTCCCCATCGCCCGCCACTTCTTCCGGCAGATCATCGGTCCCGTTGTTCGGCAAATCATCGGCTCCGTCTTCCGGCAGGCCGTCGGTTTCTTCCAGTGCTTGCACGTCGGCTGAAAGGCCCGTGCCGTCATGTGCGTTTGTTTCCATCACAAGCTCGCTCCGTTTTGCGCCGAAGCCAGCGACGCGCGGCCCGCGTTCAAGCTGGGATCGGCAATAATTTGACCGCCCATGAGCGCCCCGTGGATGACGCGGGCGCGGCTGCGGGCGTCCAGCGCCTGTTCGGCGAACCGCTGCGCCGACAGGGCGTGGCCGCGCTCCGCCGAGCGGGCCTGCAAGCGCTCCGCCAGCGACGCGCTTTCTTCCAGCGCCCGAAGCGCCGCCCAGAGGGCTTCTTCCAGACCGGCGGACTGGGACGCAAACAGGCTTTGCGGAGAAAACGCATGACCGACCCGGCAGCGGAAGCTGAGCAAATCGCCTTCAGGGATTTCCCACAAAACGCCGTGGCAGTCCGGGCAGCTAAAGCCGGACGGCTTGCCTTCGGTGCGCCCTTCCAGCGCGTCCAAACGCATTTCCGCCACGGCGACATCTTCTTCTAGGTTAGGCGCGGCTGACTCTAAATTCGGCGTAACTGGCTCTAAATCGGGCATAGCAGATCCTTCAAGGGCCACTGTTCCCACTAAGCGCACCACTGTTTCCGACAGCGCGGCCAGAGGCTCCACGGCGTCTACGGCTACGTTTTCCATTGCGGAGCGCGGCATTCCCGCAAACATCGCTTCGTCCGGGTCCTGGACAAGCGCGACGCCGCCGCGCATCTTGATGGCTTGC
>CAXTRL010000228.1:0-5981 GCA_964246575.1 uncultured Armatimonadales bacterium | reverse complement strand
TGGCCGTATTCTTCCATCGTGTGTTCCAAAGCGTCGTCGGTTTCCGCCGCCGACATGGCTTCTTCCCAGCGCTGCATTTCGGCCTCCGCCGCCCGCAGCGGTGCGAACACCGTCTGAATTTCTTCCCAAATCGTATGCTCCGGGTGGACCGGCGCTTCCTGGCGCAGATAGCCGAGTGAGCGCCCGGCGGCAAGCGCCGCTTTGCCGGAATCGGGCAGCTCCTGGCCCAGCAGAATTCGCAGCAGCGTGGTCTTGCCGCAGCCGTTGCGCCCAACCAGGCCCATCTTCTGCCCAGCGGCGACCGAAAAGTTTACATCCTGGAACAGCAGGTCGGTCCCATAGCTTTTCCCTAAATTGGCGACAGTCAAAATACTCATAATATGCGTTTATTGTAGCCGAGGCGGAGAGAGAGTGTCAAGGCGCGGGCGGTTTCGGGTATTATGGCCCCGCAATGAACAGGCGGCCCCCGACAGTGAAACAACGCGCTCCCCACCGGCTGTTCCCGATTTCGTGGCTGCGCGAATCTCCTTCGTGGCTGCGCCGCTTTGGGCTGCTGCCGTGGATCATGCTGACGGCGCTGCTCGCGCCGTTCGTGCCTGCCCCGGCCCGCAGCGTGCAGTGGCACGGGGCGCAGGCAGTGTGCGCTGAGGCCGGCGCGGTTCTCCTGCTGACAATGCTGATGTGTCGTCCGTGGCCGCTGCCTTCGCTGCGCTTGGTTTCACTGCGTTCGTTCTTCTCCTCTTCGCCCCTGGCACGGCTGCCGTTCGGGTTTTTGCTGGCGCTGCTGCTATGGGAGCTAATTTCCTGCCTGGTCGTGCCAACTTCGTTCGCCGTGCAGGGCGTGCTGCTGCTCGGCGTCGGCGTTCTTGTCGCAAGCGTCGCTGCCGCGTCGGCATTCGGCTCAAGCCGCATTTTGTTTGCCGTCGCTTCGGTGGTGCTTCCTGCTGTATTAGCTGCTTTCACGGGTCTCGCGCAGATTGGGGACGGCAAAGCGGTGGCCGTCGGAGTCTTGCAGGACCATCAGCTTTTCGGGGCGTTTCTGCTGCTGCCTGTTCCCCTGTGCCTGGCCCTCAGCCTGGCTCCTGGCCCGCTGGCGCAGCGGCTGGCGGGGCAGGCGGTGCTTTTGATTTGCGCCGCCGGGCTGTGGGAGTCCCAAAATCGCTCGGCCTGGCTGGCGACAGCGGCGGCTTTGGCGGTTTTTGCGAGCCTCTTTGTCTATACCGCGTCCAAAAGCGGCGCTTCCATAAGCCGACGCCGCACTTGGAGCGCGGTTGTGCCGGCGCTGCTGGGTATGGTCGCAGCGGCGGGCTTCGTCCTGATTTCTCCCAATCAAGACGCGCTGTTCGCCCGTATGCGTTCTACGGACCCGGTGATGCACGCCGGCGACGAATCGCTCCGCTGGCGCAAAATTGTTTGGGTGGGGACACGCCGCATGATCGCCGAAAAGCCGCTTGCGGGCTGGGGCATCGGTTCCTTTCCCGTGCAGCATGAGCCGTTCACTCACACCGGCCATCCGGCGGGCATTGTTTCCGTGCGGGGGCCAAGCATCGAAGATGAAGCGCACGACTCCTATTTACAACTTTGGGCCGAAACGGGGATTATCGGGCTGCTGCTTTGGCTGGGCGCGTTTTTTTCGCTTCTTGGCTCCGGGGGGCGAAGCCTGCGCCGGTGGAAGCGAGGCAGTTTGGAGCAGTGGCTTTTGATCGGCGGCCTGTCGGCAGTGGCGGGCCAGATGACCGACGCTTTGGCAAATCCGGCCTGGCAGTTCGGCAATGTCACCCTGCCGCTTTGGATCGTCTTCGGCCTGACTTCGGCGTTAACCGCGCCGCCGAAGGCCGTTCCACCGCCGCCCGCTTTGCCCTGGCCCCGGCGCATGGCCCAGTCTGTTGTCGCTGCCTGCCTCGGCCTTTGGCTTTTGTCGCTGATCTGGCGCACAGCCTTTGCCCTTCCTGCGCCGCATCTTTAGAATGATCGGATTCCCCCTAGCCCCCAATAATGGGGGAACATGAAAAAGCAAAAGACGCACACAAAGCGCGTGCCTTGTGTCCGATTCCCCATTATTGGGGCTAGGGGAATCTTCAAGCGAGTTGCCGATGCGGAACCTTCTGCTGCTGCCGGCGTTGTAACACAATATGGCTATTCTTGCAGCGCTGGGCGGAATTTTGCTGATTGGGCTGGTGGTTTGGGAAGGATTCGAGACCATTATCCTGCCCCGGTCGGTCACACGCGCCCTGCGGGTGACGCGCGGCTTTTATCGGGTGCTGTGGCCGGTGTCGGCGAAAATCGCCCGGCGGATGCCGAAAGGCAGCAAAAGCCTGTTCTTGTCGTATTTCGGGCCGCTGTCCCTGCCGCTGCTGCTGGCGCTGTGGGCGGTGATGCTGATTTTAGGCTTTGCGCTGGTGCAATGGGCGCAGGTCAGCGGTATTACCCATGTGCCGGGCACGAACCGTCTCCAAGCAGCCTTGTATCAAAGCGGCGTGACGTTCTTCACGCTCGGCTACGGGGATGTGACCCCGCGCACCAATTTAGCTCGGTTTATCGCCGTTACGGAAGCGGGCATCGGCTTCGCGTTCCTCGCTGTCGTCATCGGCTACCTGCCGGTGCTGTACCAGGCGTTTTCCCAGCGCGAGGCGATCATTTCCCTGCTGGACGCCCGCGCTTCGTCGCCGCCGTCGGCCACGGAAATGCTGAAGCGGCACGCGGAAGGCCGTCAAATGGCAAACTTGACCCTGCTGCTGCGCGACTGGGAGCTGTGGGCTTCGGAGCAGCTTGAAAGCCATTTGTCGTATCCTGTTTTGACGTACTACCGTTCCCAGCACGACCACCAATCCTGGCTGGGGGCGCTGACGGCGATTATGGACACATGCAGCCTTATCCTGGTCGGTACGGCGGGCGAGCCGGACTGGCAGGCTGATTTGCAGTGGCAGGCACGGCTGACACTCGCCATGTGCCGGCACATGCTGGTGGATTTGGCGTATGTGTTCAACCTGCCGCCGAAGCCTCTGGACCCAAACCGTCTGCCGCCGGAAGATTTGGCGGCTTTGCGCCGCATTCTCGCTCAAGCCGGCCTGCCGCTGTGCGACGGCTCCGAAGACGACGGCAAACTGGCCTACCTGCGAGATTTGTATGAGCCGTATGCCCATGCGCTGGCTGACTTTCTGATGTTTTATCTGCCGCACTGGCTGCCCAACGACAGCAAGCCCGACAACTGGCAGACCTCCGCTTGGGACCACGACACCAAGCATTTTTAGACACCAAGCATTTTTAGCCATCAAACATTCTTAACGATGCCACAACCAAAGCAAACTTGGGACACGCGGGCCTGGCTGCTGGGGATGATCGGCGGGATTGCCGGCGGAAGCCTGTCAGCCTGGGCTTCCTACCCGCCGGTCCAAAAGCATTTAAACAACTTGCCGGGGCATTCCTGGATGGCTTCTCACTGCGCCGATGTGATCAGCGGCGTTTTCGGGGCCGTGACTTTGCTGGTCTTGCCCGGCCTTCTCAGCGGTTTGGCCCGGCGGCGCACGTTTTGGTGGGGCCTTTTGCCTTTGTGCCTGTTTTGGGTTTCTGTCGAACTGGAAGACTGCGCCGAAAACGGCATTGCTCATATTGGCACCTTTTGGTGGGAGCTGCTGCTCTTTCTCGCTTTCTGCCTCCTGGTTTCTTCCGGCCCGGTGTCGCTGTTCCGCTGGCAGCGGGTGCAGGCGGTGCGCCGGCAGGAAGCGCGGCTGGCGGCATATCAGGCCATGCGCGAGGCGGCAGCCGTGCCGCAGGAAGGGGTCTGGCCCCCGCCACCGGATTATCATTTGTAGTCTGCAAAGCGCAGGCGAGCGAGTGTGCTATAATTGCTTGATGGAGAGTGCCACGGAATGAATTCCAAGGCTTGGAAAAGCACGCCGTCGAAGCGACGTTAAGAAAGAAAGAGCTTCTGGTTCTTGTCTTGCTCTTCCGTCCCCTGGACGGTGTACTCGGCAGCCTCGGAATTTATTCCGTGGCTTCCGAACATGCGGAGAAACTTTCGTGAAAGTAAACCCAATTCAAAGACCAAAAATCGCAGTGGTCGCCATGCAGGGCGATTTTGCCAAACACATTCAGATGCTGACGGAGCTGGGGGCGGATGCTTTTGGGGCGAGGCTGCCCCAGGACATTGAGCGGGCCGACGGGGTGATCCTGCCGGGCGGCGAAAGCACGGCCATCGGCAAGCTGCTGGCCCGGTACGGCGTGGATGACGCAATCAAAGCCGCACACGCCGAGGGCAAGCCGATTTACGGAACCTGCGCGGGGCTGATTTTGCTGTCCAAAAGCGTGACCGCCGACACCAGCGAGCGCGGCGGGCAGCCGACGCTGGGACTGCTGAACGCCGTCGTGGCCCGGAACGCTTTTGGACGACAGGTGGACTCGTTTGAGGCGTCTTTAGACGTGCCGGAGCTGGGGCCGGAGCCGCTGGGCGCGGTCTTTATTCGTGCGCCTTACATTGTGGAAGCCGGGCCGGACGTGGAAGTGCTGGCGCGGCATAACGGCAAAATCGTGTTTGTCCGGCAGGGAAACGTGCTGGGCAGCGCGTTTCACCCGGAACTCGCGGGGGACGACCGGGTGCATCGCTTGTTTCTAGCAATGGTAGCAGAGTGAAGACGCGGCTTGGCGGCTGGGCCGCAGCGGCAATTTGTTTGGCACTGCTGGCGGGCCTCTGGCTGCGAAACGGGGCGCCCACTGCCGCCGCGAGGCCGTCGTCCGCTGCGCCGATGACCCTGCTGTGGAGCCGGCCCGTGGTCGGGTTTCGCGGCGCGGCGTTGTCCCCGCAGGGCGAGCTGGTGGCGCTCTCTAGTGGAACCAAAGGCGCGATTTCGCTTTGGCACTGGCGCACTGAGCCGAACCACCCGCTTTGGGTCCATGCCGCGTCCAATGCGTCCAATGTCGCCGTGGGAGCCGCTGGGGCGTCGGTGCTGGCTTGGTCGGCTTTGGACCCAGACCAGCCGGAAATCACAATCCTGCGCGGGGCGGACGGCGCGACGCTGGCGCACCAGACTCTCAGCGGCGCGGTGTGGGACGCCGACATTTCCGCCGACGGCGCGTATGCAGGGGTCATCACCGGCGGCAAAACGCTGTATTTGTACGGCCTAAGCGACCAGCCTTACCGCGATGAGCGGCATGACAAGCGCATTCATTCGTGGGCGCTGGGCGGCATCGGCAATTCGGTGGCGTTTCCGACGCTTGGCTCGTTTCTGGTGACGGGAACTTGGAACGACAGCAGCGTGGCCTGCTACACGCCGCAGGGGGTGTGCCTGTGGCAGTACCCGGAAGACGCGGCAGCGCGGCAGAAGCTGGCTGACCGGCTGTTCACGGCGCAGCTTTCCGGCAACGGGCTTTATGTGCTGGGGCTGTCCACAGGCAATGTGCGGCAAAACGATCCGGCGCTGTATTTGTGGCGCAGCGACGGCGGCGGGAATCCGTTGTGGAAAGTGGATCTGGGCGAAGATGCGTTCTACCCGTCGGTGCAGATCACCCAAAGCGGCACCGAAATCGCCGTTTCATACCTGCGCCAAGTCGTGCGGGGCAGCCGAAGCTTGTCTGAGCATCACCTGCGCTTGATGGACCGGGCCGGGAACACGCTTTGGGAGCGCGGCGACCTGCTGTTCTCGCCCACCCTGGTCGCCCTTTCCCCCGACGGCACTCACTTGTTGGTTTCCGACGGCCAGCGCACCTTGTACGCCCTGCGCCAGGACGGCCACATCCTGCGGCGCTACCTGCTTCCCGGCTCCCTGCGCCAGACCGCCGTGTCCGCCGATGGCCGCGTTCTGCTGGTCTACACCAGCGACGGCACCCTCAGCTTGTATCAGCTTGCGTAGGGGCAGGTCTCCGTGCCTGCCCTTCTTGTCCCGTGCCTACCCCTACACCAGCAGCGGGGCGTCTACGTTGGTAGCATCGGCCCCGCCGGACAGGTGATCGGCCTCACCGCCCATGCCGCCGACGCTGATCTTGAT
>CAXTRL010000227.1:3088-5988 GCA_964246575.1 uncultured Armatimonadales bacterium | reverse complement strand
TCGCCGACCCCAGCCATGTCACCGTGACCCATGAAAACGAAACCCAGCAGGTTCTCAATTTAACGCACCTGGAAACGCTGGCGGGAACTCCCAGCGACATTCTGCTGGAGCCGGGTGATTCAGTGTATGTCCCCGCCCAGCTTGGCAAGATTAACGTCGTCGGCCAGGTCAAAAGCCCCGGCGTCATCCCCTACCGGGACAACTTAACGGTGTTTGACGCTATTTCCGACTGCAACGGCTTTATTGACGGATCCTCGGATTTGCAGAACGCGACCTTGACGCACAACGGGCAGACGACGCCCATTAACCTTGACCCCATGCTGCGAAAAGGCGACATGCACGCGAACATTACCCTGGCCCCCGGCGACCAAATCTCGATCCCGGAAATCAGCTACCGCACCGTCGTCTTCGGCGACGTGGCGCATCCCGGCGCGTTTATTTGGAAGCCAGGTTACCGCATCTCCGACGCCCTCAGCAGCGTTTACGGCCCAACAGGGCAAGCGGACCTCGGCAAAATCAACGTCATTCGCACGGACAAAATTCATGGCCCGCAAATGGTGCGCGTTGACTTCAACAAGTTTGTACTGCATGGCGATCCCAGCGGCAATCCGCTCATTCAGCCCGGCGACGCCCTTTACATTCCTGACAAGAAGCATCCGCTTTCCCTGTCGGACGTCTTTGGCGCACTTGGCGGCATCGGTTCCGCCGCTTATGGAGTGAACGCTCTTAAGTAGAAGTGGTTTGGAGTCCGTCAAAGAAAAAGCCCGCGCCGAAAGGCGCGGGCTTTTTTAGGTACTTACTTCCCCTGCTCGCGTTTCCCCGCCCGCATCACCCGCTTTTTCATCGCGGCTGCCGGGTTCCCGGCGTACACCATGTACGGCTCGGTCGGCTTGGACAGGACCGCGCCGCCGGAAACAACGCTGTGGCTTGCGACCATTGCGCCGGGCAGGACTTTCGCACCCGCTCCAATCCATGCGCCGGACTCAATCGTCAGCGGACGCTCCAAAAGGCCGAATGCCGGGTCGGTCCAGTCATGGTTCCCCGTACACAGATACACGCCTTGGGAAATGCAGACGTGAGAGCCGATGGTGATGGGAGCAAACGTGTTGTCCAGCCAGGCCCGCTCGCCGATCCAGGTATGGTCGCCGAGCGTCAAAAACCACGGGTGCTTGATGTTGACGCCGGGCTTGATGATCACGCCGCGGCCTATCTTCGCGCCAAACAGCTTCAGCAGCGCAATCTTGAGGCCGGACGACGGGTTCAGCGAGTTCTCAAAAAAGAGGGCATTGACGCAGTGCCACACGATACGAACCCCAATCCCGCGCCCTTTGTCATGCCAGGGCGGATTGCGGTAGCTGGACAAATCAACCGTCAGCTCGTCAGCCGAAATGGGGTCAGCCGTGATGGTAGGTTCAGCGGGCAGCAGCGTTTGAGGGTTCATGGTGTTCTTAGGGGCGCGTGATGAGCTGATGACAAGATAAGCTGATGGTAAAACGCTTCGGCTTTCGTCATAGACGCGCCGTAATCGGCCCGTTCTTCAATAAGCTTCTGATTAAGTGGCACGGCACGCTCCCGTAGGGGCGCGTCACGGAGCGCTTGAAGCACGGCCAGCGCCAGTGCCGCCGGGTCGGACTGGTCAAACAGCAGGCCGTTTTCGCCGCTCGTAATCCATTCGCGCACCGACTCAATATTGCCGGCGACGGGGAATGTCCCGCAGGACATGGCTTCCAGCAGCGTGTTCGGGGTGCCGTCATGGTCTGCCGGGGAAACCGTGATTGTCGCCAAGCGGAAAAACTGGGCCATCTCGTCGTGGGACACAAACGGCAGGCAAGTGATGGACTTCTCAATTCCCAGGCGGCTGATCCAATGGTCGGCCACGCTGTTGCCTTCCATCATGGCCCCGACAAAGAACACGTCGGGCCGCTCGGCCAGAATCAGCGGAATGGCCTGAAAGAACGTGTCGGTGCGGATGTACGGCTTGACCCCGCGCGGGTTGATGACCACGGGAGCATCCGGCGGAATGTTCCAGCGGCGGCGCAGATCCGGGTCCACCGGCCCCGGACAAAACACATCCGTACGGACGCCGCCGTTGCCGGGCAGCACCGCGAACGGCTTTCGGGCGTCCAGCCCGTATGCGCGGGCCAGCACTAAATCCCGCTCACAGTCTGGGTGCAGCGCGTCCGCCCGGCCCATTGCGCGGCGGGTCAAGCGGGCAATCTCCGGCGAGTCCTGGGCAAACAGCGTGAAGTCGTTGCCCCAGACCGAGACCAGCAGCGGCAGCGGCTCGCCTTCCAAAGCGCGGGCCGCGAGAATGCCTTCAAACGGGATCCGCATGGCATGAACCAAGTCCGGCTGCAACTGCCGAATGATTCTTTTGACTTTGCGCTGCTGAATAGCTACGGCAAACGGGTTCAGCAAATCGCGCAGCTTTGCCAGGGTTTTCCAAAGCAGGGAGCCGCGCAGGCGGGCAAAAAATGGGTTGCCGTGCGTGGTCAGCCCGCCGGCATTGCCGCCTGCCGCCCGCGCACGGGCGGAAAAGTCCAGCGGCGCGACATGCAGGGAAGCCACCGGAGGATTGTCCGGGTCGCAGGGAAACGTCGAAATGAGGTGAATGTCATGCCCGCGCTCCACAAAGTAGCGTATCCAGTTTTTGGCGATCACGCTGCGCCCGTCCGCCACAAAGCAGATTTTCAGCTTGCCGTTCTTCAATGGGCAGTCTCCTGAGTATCACGGGTTTCCTGCCAGGGCGGCAAAGGCCGCGTCCCCCGCGACTTGCCTGCCGGTGTCCGCGTCCATTCAATCACTTGACGCATATAGCCGGCGGCGGCGTCTCCCGTGATGCAAAGGGACCACTCCTGAATGCGCTGGGTTTCCGGCAAAGTCCGCTTGCCGCGCCCGAT
>CAXTRL010000227.1:1492-3078 GCA_964246575.1 uncultured Armatimonadales bacterium | reverse complement strand
CGATCCAGCGGCGCAGGGCCGCTTCCAGGCTGCCGGCGGAGCCGGCGGCAAACGTCTCGCCGCGCCAGGATTCGCCCAGCAGGTCAGCGGCCCCGCAGTGGTCGCTGCACACAACAGGGACGCCGCGCAGCAGGCTCTCGTTTACGACGACGCCCCAGCCGTCATGCCGGCTTGGCAGCACGAACACGTCGCTTTCGGCCATCTTCTGCATGGCAACTTCGTTTGGGAGGGCGCTTTGGAACGTCACACGATCCCCCAGCTTCAGCTTCAACGCCAGCGCCTCAAGCGCGTCTTTTTGATCGCCGCTTCCAATCAAAGTCAGCGCCCAGTCCTTCTCCATCAGCGCCCCCAGCGCTCGGAGCAGAATGTCTACACCTTTGCGCTCAATCAACTGGCCCAAGTACAAAATTTCGACCGGCCCAGCCGACGGCGGCAGAGCGGACGCAGCGGGTGCGGGCGGAAAGTAGCCGTAGGGAAAAACGGCGGCATTGGAGTAGCCGACTGACTTGTAAAATTCCACCGCCATGTGTCCCATCGCCAGCACAAACGAAATGCGACGGCCATACAGCAGGCGATGGCCCCAGTGGAACGGCGGTGAAATCAAGTCCCGCAAGCGGCCTGGAAACGGCGGCTCATTGAGCAGGCCAATCTGGGCCGGAGTTTTGAGCGCCAGATAAAATGCTTTGTGCGCGATGGGGTCCTGATGAATACCCGAAAAGACATGGACACTGTCTTCCGGGCATTCGCTGACAAGGCGCTGAACTTCGGCGTCATCTGGGGCGACGACCACTTGGACGCCGCTGACTTCCGGCACCTTCCAGCCTTGCGCGATTCGGTCCGGCGTGATCGCCTGCTGCACCACCCAAACCACCTGCGTGTTATGCTGCGCGGCAAGCGCCGTCAGGTGCGGGACTTGATAGAAAGACAAAATGTTCTGCCAGAAAATAACGCGCATAACTGCCAATCAATCCAAAACGCTCAGCGTGCCGCGGACCGGCCCAGCACGGACCGGCTCCGCAGGCGAACCAGATCACGGGTGTATTGCAGCAGGTTCCGGGAAGCAATCGCGGCGTGCTTCAGGCCGTGCTTCACTTCGCCCCGGCGCAGGTAATGCCAGCCGAAGCCGAAACCGGCCAGGGCATGGTAAAAGTAGCCGGCGGGAACGGTCCGCCGCTGCTCCGGGGACAAGTCGGGATGGGTCAGCCAGCGCCAGCGGAAGTCCGGGGAGTCCCGCCTGCGGCTGACCCGGTTCTTCGACGACATGCTGGCAGCGTGGTGCCGGTAGCGGAGCGTCACGTCCGGGCAAACGGCAATTGGGCCGACCTGCATGGTCAGCCGCCACCACAGGTCGTAATCCGCAGTGTAAAAGAACGCCGTGTCGAACGCCCCCGCCTTCTGCATCGCTGACTTTCGGATCAGCACCTGGCCTGCGGTAATAATATGGTTGTGAAAGCAAACGTCCCCAAAGACAAGCGGCGCATCCGGCGCTCGCCGGACCAGGCGCAGGCCGTCCACCCCGCGCCGGGCGGTCAGCGGCTCCAAACGGTCGTGGCCGGCGATGATGGTGTCACTGCCGTCAATGTCCA
>CAXTRL010000227.1:0-1482 GCA_964246575.1 uncultured Armatimonadales bacterium | reverse complement strand
GGACCGGGCCGGGGCAGGCCGTCGGCGTCCATGTCTTCTAAAAAGCCGCAGGCGGCGGGTGAGTCAGGGCGAGACTCCAAAAGCATATGCAGCGCCGCTAAAGCGGTCGGAACCAGCAGGTCATCGCTGTCCAAAAACAGTGCGTAAGAGTAGTCGGGGCGCGACTCCGCCAGACCAAGATTGCGGGCCACGGAAACTCCTGCGTTTGGCTGCGAAAACACGGCAATGCGGCTGTCCTGCCGCTGAAGCTCAGCGGCCAGTGCCAGCGAGCCATCGGTCGAGCCGTCGTCCACCAGGACAATCTGCCAGTCCATGTAAGTCTGGGCCTGCACGCTTTGAACCGTCTCAGCAAGAAACTGGGAAGCGTTATAAACAGGAATAATGATGGAGATCACAATACGCTCCTCACGATTTGTCTATCATAATCTGAACGGCTTTCCGCACAAGCATGGCGGCGTCAAAGCGCTGCACGGCGTCTAGGCGTCCCGCCTGCCCCATCCGCGCCCGCAGCGCCGGGTCGGCAATCAGCGTTTCTAAACTTTGCGAAAGGGCCGACAGATCGTGCGGCGGGATCAGAAAGCCCGTGTTCGGCTGGACCACTTCCCCCGTGCCGCCGGTTTGTCCCAGCACTATCGGCAGGCCGGACGACAAGGCTTCAATGCCCGCGATGGAGTAGCAGTCGGCCAGTGTCGGCAGCACGAACACATCCGCCTGGGCGTACAGCGCCCGCAGGCGCGGGTCGTTTGGCGTCAGGTCGTTGTAGACGCACACGCGCGGGTCGTTCACAGTGACCGGCTCCGGCGTGACTAAGTGCAGACGCCAGCCGCTTGCTTTCGTATTCGCAGCCCACTCCAAAAGCAGCGGGCCGCCTTTACGGGCGAAGTCGCCGCCGACAAACAGCAGGTCGCAGACTGCTTTGCCCGCTTTGGACAACGCATCCCCCGGCGGACGCCACTGGGCCGTGTCCACGCAGAAGGGCAGAATATGGGTGTTCTGCGGCAGGACGCCGTAGTCGGCGACGGCGGAACCTGCGGCCCACTGCGACGTGCTGAAGATGCCCGCCGCACTCCGGTACGCCGCTACCCGGCGCTGATGCTTGCGTTCTTCCAGGCGCTTGTTCGGGCCGGGATTGTAGTAAAAGCCGACGAAATCAAAGAGCTGCTTGAACGTGGCGTCAATGTAAAGAAAGCTCGGGTGCTTCTTCATGTAGCGCGGCAGCGTCATCTGCGCAGAGCTTGCGGCGATGAATGTCGCATCAAACGGCCCGTGCCGAAGCCCCTGCCGCAGCATCAGTGCGTGCCGCCCAAACGCTTTGACGCGGTTTGGAATGCCGGGCACGGCGTCAATCCACAAGGGCGTGTCGTCGGACATGACAATCCACGTCGGCTCGACGTTTAAGTCTGTTGGAAAATGCTGGCGCCAATTTTGGGAGTTGGTCTTCCAGCCGAGGCCGGTGTCCATGACCAGGCCGAGGCGAAACGG
>CAXTRL010000226.1:0-6025 GCA_964246575.1 uncultured Armatimonadales bacterium | reverse complement strand
CCTGCGGCCTGTCCGGCTGAGTGACAACCGCTAAGACTTCATGCTCCGGCGACGCCACCAGCTTTTGGAGGCTTGGAACCGCAAACGGCGATGTGCCGATAAATAGAACGCGCATAGATTTAATTGACTTACGGCAGATAGGTCAAGTGCCGGGGTTGTAGAAAACCCCGGCAGGAAATGTCCTTCGGACACGGAAACTGCCACATGTTTCACAATCCTCGTCCGAAGGACGCTTCTTTGCCGGGGTTTTCTACAACCCCGGCGTGTCTTCTATCCCCGCGTCTGCGGGCCGCTGCCGTCCTCTTCTTCGTCTTCCATCTCGTCCTCTGTGACCCAGTGCAGGGACGCAGGATCGGCATGGTCAATAAACAAAATACCGTCCAAATGATCGTTCTCGTGCTGGATGACTCGCGCAGTCAGGCCGTCGCCGCGAATGCGGACCGGCTTGCCGTACTGATCCATGCCCTTGACGACGACTTCTTCCGCCCGTGCCACGTCGCCCTGCAAGCCCGGAATAGACAAGCAGCCTTCCACGCCGATCTGTTCGCCTTTGCGGCCCAAAATCTTGGGGTTGACAATCGCTTGGAAGCCATCGCCCGCGTCGTACACGAAAATCCGTTGCAAAATGCCAAGCTGCGGCGCGGCCAGCCCGACCCCGTTTGCCGCCCGCATGATTTTCTCCATGTGCGCGACCAGCTCGGCCACATCTTCGCTGATGGCCAGCACCGGCTTGGACTTCTGGCGCAGGAGACTCACGCCGGTTGCCTCGTCATATTTCACAATCGGATCGTCGCGCCGAATCAAGTCGGTCAGCCTGCCCGTGGCTTTCGCCATTGCGTTGTCACCCCCGTCGTTCATTGGCAGTTAGTATAGCATAAAATGGCTCCTGAAGAACCTAAACATATGGACTAAAGCATACTCAGCGGGTCCATATCTAGTGTCATGCCGGTGCGTTCGCTGGCCGTCATTTCGGAAAACGCTAGGCTTAGCGAAGCCAGCAGCGCGGGCTTTTCGGGCGCACGCAGCGCAAGGTGCCAGCGGTAGCGCCCGCGCAGGCGCGACAGGGGGCAGGCCACGGGGCCGAGTATCTGCACGTTGGACTCGTCGCCCAAAATGGCCCGCAGGATGTTGGCAAGATGATGGGCGCGTTTCTGGGTCTCGTCTTCCGACTCGTCGGAAAACACAACATTCGCCATGTGCGAAAACGGCGGGTAACTCAGCTCCCGGCGCTGGGCGATGGCGGATTCATAAAAGCCGACGTAATCGTGCCGGGCGGCAAACTGGATGCTTTCGTGTTCCGGCGAGAACGTCTGCACAACAACAGTGCCGGGGAGGGTGCCGCGCCCAGCCCGGCCTGCCACTTGAGTTAAAAGCTGGAACGTCCGCTCCGGCGCACGGAAGTCCGGGATATTCAAGGCCATGTCCGCGCTGACGACGCCCACCAAAGTCACATTGGGGAAGTCTAAGCCTTTTGCGACCATCTGGGTGCCAATGAGAATATCCGCCTCGCCGCGCCGAAACGCCCGCAGGGTTTCAGCGTGAGCGCCTTTCCTAGACATGGTATCTCGGTCCATGCGAAGCGTCCGGGCCGCCGGGAACTGGGTCCGAACGGCGTCTTCCACTTTCTCGGTTCCCAGGCCGAATGGCCGCAGGCGCAGGCCCTGGCACTTGGGACAGACATCCGGGGAGCGCTGCTTGAAGTCGCAGTGGTGGCACTGCAAGTAGCGCCCGGCATGGTGGTAGGTCAGGGAAACGTCGCAGTTCGGGCAGTGGAACGTAAACCCGCAGTCCCGGCACAGCAGGAACGACGCGAACCCGCGCCGGTTCAGGAACAAGATTGCCTGCTCGCGCCGGTCCAAGCAGCATGACAGTGACGCCGTTAAATCTGCGCCGAAGACCGAGCGCGGCGGCGGCTCCGGCTTGGTTTCGCCTTTCTTCGGGATGGGGGCCGGCGGCGGCTTCATCTCGTCGCGCAGGTCTATAACGGCCACGGGGGGCAGGGGACGGCTGCTAATGCGCTCCGGCATCTCAATCAATCCATATTCGCCGGCCTGCGCTTTGTAGTAGCTCTCTAACGACGGCGTCGCACTGCCTAAAATGACCACTGCGCCGGTCTGCGCGGCCCGAAACTGGGCGGCGTCGCGAGCATGGTAGCGCGGCGACGAGTCTTGTTTATAGGAGCCGTCATGCTCTTCGTCCAAGATGATCAGGCCGAGATTAGGCACCGGCGCGAAGACTGCTGACCGTGCGCCGACCACGACCCGCGCTTCGCCGGATTGGATGCGCCGCCACTCGTCATGCCGCTCCCCCAGCGACAGCGCCGAATGCAGCACGGCGACTTCGTCCGCGCCGAACCGAGCTTTGAACAAATCTAAAACTTGGGCCGTGAGGCCGATCTCCGGCAGCAAAATCAGCGCCGTCCGGCCTAGCGCTAAAGCCTGCCCGACGGCATCCAAATACACTTCGGTCTTGCCGGAACCCGTCACGCCGAACAGCAGCAGCGTTTGCCCGTCACGGGCCTGCAAGTGCCGCCCAATTTGCGCCGCCGCCTGTGCCTGGGCATCGGTCAGCGGCGGGGCGTCGCCCGCGACAAACCCGAAAAACTGGAACGGATCGCGCCGCATCGGCACTTCGGTGTAGCTTGCCAGCCCCTTGTCGGCCAACGCCTTTGCCGCCGCGCCCGCGCTGGCCCCGACCGCAAGACCCGACATCGGCAGCTTCACCCCTTTGGTATCGGCTTCCGCCGCAATCAGCGCCCGTAAAAGCCGCGCCTGCCGGGCTGCGCCGGTGCGCTCTAATCGCGCCGCTTCCTCGCCCGCGATGTCCGGCGCGACGCCAAGACGCAGCAGCCGGACCATCTTGCGCCGGGCGGGCGGCAGCTTGACTGCGCGTTCTTCCGTGACAATGCCCTTCTTCTTCAGCTCCGCCAGCGCCGGCCCCGGCTTCGCCAGCCCCAGCGCCTTCGCCAGACGGCCCGGCTCCGCCGACCCGCCGAGGCCCGCCAGCGCCGCCGCGAGATCGCGCTGAGACGCCGCCCGTGACCCCGCCAGCTTCTCGTCCCAATCTTCCGCCAGCGTCAGCGTCGTCTTGATCTGCGACGACATCACATCCGGCACAATTAATCTCAGCGCATCGCGCCAGTCGCACAGCGTCTGCTCCGTCACCCACTGCCCCAGGTCGCGCAAGCCTACGTCGAACGTCGGCGCGTTTTCGATTTTTGCCGTGACCGGCTTGATCTTCCCTGCCATCTCCGCCGGGCAGTCGCCTTTGAGACCAATCACATACCCAGCCGCCGTCTGCGCCCCAAACGGCACCAGCACCGCGTCGCCAACCGCTAGGGAAAGGGCAGGGGGAACCGAATACGTCAGCGGCTGCGGCAGCCCCGCCACATCAATTTGAACCACAACATCAGCAAACTGGGCATCAGCATTTTGGAAAGACTCGTGCATGGGAGTCTATTATACACCCGTCAGCGCGACTCTTGAACAGCAGCTATCACCATCTTAAACCGGCAAAAAGACGACGCTGTCTTTCCATTCATCGTCGCTGCTGTTGCCAACAATGAAAACCAGATCGTTGATCACAGGAGCCACGGGCGAGAGTTGAGGACTGACCATGACGCCCGGCATGGGCAAGCCTTCTGCCACGCGCCGATAGGCTTCATCAAGCAGGGTAGTGACATCATGTGTCAGAACGATGCGATTTTCCTGCGCCGCCCATGCCAGAACGATCTCATCCAGAATGTTCATCAATCCAACCTCCTGTACGCGCACAACATCCAATTCCGGCAAGCGCAGCAAGACGCCATTCAAAATGATGTTGTTGTAGTTTTCGTCCGTGAGAAACTTTATCATGCCTGCTGCTCCGCTTCGGCTTTCTGGGCTTCGGCTTTCTGGGCTTCGGCTTTTCGCGCCGCGAGTTTCGCTTGCAGGCTTTGTCCGGGCGGAGAAAGCGCCTCAAATCTTCGGCGGATTTCCTCGCCCTTTTCTTGCTGCCGCTTGATGTAAGCGTCTACGGCTTCTTTGTTGTCTAAGTAGTAGGCAATGATCGCGTAGACATCGCGCAGTTTGAGCGTGTCAAATGAGCGCACGATGTTTTCCGCAGTATAACCCTGGCTAAAGCAGGCAATAACTGTGTCAAGCGAGACCCGCGTTCCCTGCACACGAATTGCGCCTTGCTCCGTTTCATACAGCGGCGGGGGCTGGGCGACGTAGCTTTCTAAAAGTGCCATGACGTTCTCCTTGTTCCTATTATACTCGTTTACTCTTAGCGTTTGACTTTCTGCCGCCTGCCCGGTATACTACCTGCACTCTTTGGTATGGAGGCAACGTGGCAAACTCTCAGCAACTCGACAATTCCCCCGGCAGCGAGATTTGGAAGAAGCGGCATACGGCGGCGCATGTACTCGCGCAGGCCGTTTTGCAGATGTTCCCGGACGCGCGGCTCGCCATCGGGCCGCCGATTGAAGACGGCTTTTATTACGATTTCGAGCTTCCCCGCTCGCTCACGCCCGCCGACATGGCGGAAATTGAGTCGCGGATGAAGAAGATACGGAAGCTTGATTACCCCCTGACCCGCACCGAAAAGCCGCGCCCCGACGCGCTGGCGTATGAAGAAGCGCGGGGGCAGTCGTACAAAACGGAGCTAATCAATGACCTGCCGGAAGGCGAGACGATCTCGTTTTATACCCAGCACGATTTCACGGATTTGTGCCGGGGGCCGCATGTCGAAAGCACCGGGCAGATCGGCGTATTCAAGATTGACCGCATCGCCGGGGCGTACTGGCGCGGCGACGAAAAGCGGGCGCAGCTTCAGCGCATTTACGGCGTTTTATTCGACACCCAGGAAGAACTGGATGCGTACTATGTGCGCTTAGAAGAAGCGAAGAAGCGCGACCACCGGGTCTTAGGCAAGCAGCTTGGACTGTTTGCGTTCAGCGAAGACATCGGTCCCGGCATTCCGCTGTTTCTGCCGAAAGGCGAGAGCCTCCGGCATACAATGGAAACGTATGTCCGGGATTTGCAGACACGCTACGGCTACGAGCATGTCTGGACCGGGCATATCGCCAAAGAAGAGCTGTACCGCAAGTCCGGGCATTTGGACAACTACGGCGACAAAGTGGCGGGCGGCATGTTCCCGCCGATGGTGGACCCCGGCGGCGAGCGTATCCGCTTGAAGCCGATGAACTGCCCGTCGCACATGACCCTGTTCAACACGCAGATGCACTCGTACCGCGACCTGCCCCTGCGCTATGCCGAGTTTGCAACCTTATACCGCTACGAAAAAAGCGGTGAGCTGAACGGGCTGACTCGTGTCCGGTCACTGACCCAGGACGACTGCCATATCTTCTGCACCCCGGAGCAGATTGAGTCCGAGTTCACGCTGGCCTTGAAGCTGATCCGGGAAACATTGCAGCGGTACGGCTTCGACGATTATTATGTCCGGCTTTCTTTGCCTGATGATAACCCAGACAGCAAGTTTGTCAAAGATGACGAGAAGTGGAGCCTGGCGGAAACCGCCCTGCGCTCGGCGTTGGATACCAACGGGATAGAGTATGTCGCGGCAGTCGGCGAGGCAGCGTTTTATGGGCCGAAGGCGGATTTTCTGACCCGCGACGTTTTGGGCCGCGAATGGCAGATTTGCACCATCCAGGTAGATTTCATCATGCCGGCCCGGCTCGGCTGCTCGTATATTGGCGAAGACAGTCAGCCTCATACGCCGGTGGTCCTGCATCGGGCGGTAATGGGTTCCACGGAGCGCTTTTTGGCAATCTTGATTGAGCAGTACGCGGGTGCGTTCCCGACTTGGCTTGCGCCGGTGCAGGCGCTGGTGCTGCCGATTGCCGACCGGCACAAAGAATACGCGGAAACAGTCAAAAAGACGCTGACCGACGCAGGCTTCCGGGTGGAAGTGGACCCGCGAAACGAGAAAGTCGGCAAGAAGATCGCCGAGGCTGAAACCCAGAAAGTCCCGTACATGCTGGTCGTCGGCGACCGGGATGCGTCCGGCGGAACCGTCTCCGTCC
>CAXTRL010000225.1:0-6053 GCA_964246575.1 uncultured Armatimonadales bacterium | reverse complement strand
GTCGGCATGAAACGGCGCATTGGGAGCGCCGTGGGGGATAAAGCGGATTTTGCTTGCCGCGATGCCATAAACACTTACCAGCAGCTCCACCGCCTTGTGGGCCATGACGACAAAGCAGGAAACGTACTTTTCCATGTCTTTCAAAATGCGCCGCTGCGGCTCGGACGGGTTCGGCAGGACCGTGTGCAGGGTGACGACAACCGGCATGGTGACGGAGCAAACGAGGTCTAGTATGTAGTCGCCGTGGTCGCCGCCGAAAATGCCGTACTCATGCTGAACGGAAAGCAAGCTGACTTTGTGCTTTTCCAGCAGCTTCGCAGCCCGGACATAATCCGCCTTATTTTCTTTTTCAATTGTGTAAACGACTTTGGAGTCAGGATGCGGCTCTTCCGGCGCGGCGTCGTCTACGGCAAACACAATGGAACGCCAGCCGGTCAAATCGGTGGAATTCACGACATCCAGCGTGAAAGTCGCAATGCCGCACTCCTTTGGGGGATACGTTCCGACATAGGCGATCTTGTGACGCCTGGCAAGGGTTGGATAAGCGCTCATGGGTGGTACATCTCCTCGCGCCTATTTCGGGCGCGGCAGAAACAAACTCCGGGGTCTGTCTGACATATCTTGTGATACACTTTGAGAAAAATAGAACTCCTCATTGTATCCGGCAACACTTTATTATATCCGATCGGCGAAAGAAATTAAACGCCCAGCAAGCGAGCAAGCAGAAATATCCCTTCGCTGCCGTCCGCCGGCAGGCCAGGCATAGCCGGGGCCGCACCGCCGCCGGGGTGGGGCAGCAGCCCGCGCAGCAGCGCCCAAACCGGGCCAAGCGTGGCGGCAAGGGAAATCACATTGATCACGGTTCCCGCAGCGCTCCAGCCGATCAAAAGCCAGCCGAGCTGCGTTTTGCGCGGGTCATCCAGCATCAAAAAGATCATGCCTGCCGGCAGGCCGACAAACGGAAACAGCATTCCCAGCGCCGCTGCGGCTTTCGGGGCCAGCGGCGACTCGGCAAGCGCAGGCCGAACTGCTATATTCGGAACTGCCGCACTTGGGGAAGACTGCGGGGCAGGCCCGCCTGCCGGGGCCGGCATGGGATGGAGCGGGCGGCTGCACTGCCAACAGGCGGCGGAAGCAGGAAAATTGTTCGCGCCGCAGTACAAGCAGCGGACGCGCCCAGCGTCTCCCCCGGTTTCACTTTGAGGCATGGCGTTTATTCCGAGCCTGACGGCGCCGGCTTGGCGTCGGGATTGACTGCGGGGGCGTCTGGGGAAACCGTTTGCCCCCCGCGCCCTGCCGGCACTACTGTTTTACTCAAATCATGGTCATTCAAATAGAACAAAACTCCCGCTAGGACAACCACCAGGAGAACAATCGCCGCGACGCGCACCCAGTACCCGGTTTGCCTCGGCGCGACCACCGGCTCTTCCATGCCGGGTGCCGGGCGGTTGTCTTTGCCGACAGTGTTGAATTTCGGGCCGCCGCCGAGAAACTCCGAATTCCGATTTTGATCCGCCATAATATCTATAAGATACCCGATGCGCCCCCAAAAACAGCCGGGCATATCGGGCGCAAATAACTGAAACATTTGCCTAAGCAAACTGTCCAACAAGTTAACACAAAACGCCGCGCCAGCCGAGCGCGGAAGAAAAAGACGCTCCATGAACTGGCCTTTCCGGTTTCTCCCAACAGCAACGCCCGCTTCGCCTTCTTTTGCCTCGCCGCTGGGCTGCGGAAGCATAGAGCCGCTGCTGCCGCTTTATGCCGACGGCATGGCTTCGCCGGAGGAAATGCGCTTGGTGGAAGCGCACCTGCCGAGCTGCGGAAGCTGCCGTGCGTCGCTTTTTTGGATGCAGGCCACGCACCGCGCTTTGGCGGCGCGTCCGGTCGCCGTTCCTCCGGCGGACCTGCATTCGCGCATCGCCGAGGCCATCGCCGCGTCGTCTGCCGCCCCGTCCCTGCGTCCGGTCCGGTCGTTCACCCTGCGGCCTGCTTACGCCGCCGCCGCGTCTTTGACGGTGCTTGGCGTGATTTTAGGCCACTCGCTGCTGCATTCGCCTGTTTCAAGCGTGCCGAACATCAGCGCCGCTCGGCCTGCGCCGCCGCGAGTTGCCGTCGTGCCGCCGGCCCCGCAGAAAGTCAAAAGCGTCCTGCCCCCTTCGGTGCGGGTAAAGGCGCAGCAAGCGTTAGTCGCTCGGAATGTCCCTGCCGCCGCGCCTCAGCATGATTTGCCTAAATCTATCGCTGCTGAACACGCTTTGGCTCCCCGCAAAACCGTGCTGGTGAATGCCGACGCCGCGCCGGACCAGGTCGCCAGCAACGCCCCTGCTCCGGTTCATGCGCTTGCGCCGCTTCACGTTCAGATTAAACCTGCCGCGCATTCCGTCCTGGTGCATTTTCCAGCGGCGTCGTCTAATAAAATGGCTTCCGCGAAGGTCCCATCTGCCGCGAAGCGGCCTTCGGCTGTCACTGAGATCATCAAGCCAAGACCTGCGGAAGTTCCGATGCTGGCCCGCCATGACAAAGAGACGCTTCCTGTTCAGGTACATATCGAGCCGCCAATCGTGACGGTGCCGTCGCCCGCAGCGCACACAGTCTCCTTGACGTCGGCGTCTGGAGATGCTTTAGCCTCGGTGCGAGCCTTTACCGGATCACTGCGAACTGCCCCCCTTGCCAAAACTTCCTTTGCAGTTCGGCAGGCTTCAGTAGGGGCCACGAACGCGCTGCATTCACTCGCAACCGAGCATTCCGGGTATCAGCCGGCGGTTTACACGCCGTAATATATTTGCGTTGGAATGAACTTACCGCGCTAAATTATGGTATGAATGCAGTGCATGGCTTTCCGTATTACTTTTTGCTGTCTCGATTTTGCTGTTTGCCATGAAGCAGCATTCATTTTCCTTTGTGCAGAAAGGCCATTATGACTACTTCACGCTCCCATCAGCGTACCGGCTTTACTTTAATTGAACTGCTCGTCGTCATCGCCATCATCGCGATTCTCGCCGCCATTCTTTTTCCCGTCTTCCAGCGGGTCCGTGAAAACGCCCGCCGAACGGCCTGCCTTTCCAACATGAAGCAGCTTGGCCTGGGATTTACGCAATACAACCAAGATAACGATGAACGAATGCCAGGCGCAGTCAAAGGCGCGACCGGCGTCAATATCTTGGGCGGCTGGATGTTTTACAGTGCTTTCGGCAGTACGCCAGCCGGCGCGTTTGACCCCACGCAGGGGAGCATCTACTCCTACGTTAAAAGCAAAGGCGTGTACGTCTGCCCGGATGACTCCATCGGCCAAACTGTTGGAGACTCCTATGCCGTAAGTTCCTGTACCGAGCAGTATACGCCGATTGGAACTGCGCTTGCTCCCGGCAAATCGCTGTCCCAGTTTAATTCTCCTTCCGCGACGCTGCTGCTAACAGAAGAAGGGTCAGGCACAACCTCGGCTGCCACGACAAACGACGCTTACTTGCTGTTTGGTACGGACTCTGTTTCTTTGCGCCACAACGGCGGTGCCAATGTGCTGTTCGTGGACGGACACGTCAAGTATTCTTTGTTCGACAATACCGGCGCTTCGATAGCATCTCCAGGGGACAACACCAAAATTTACAACTTGCAGGACGCGCTTGACATCAACAATACTCAGAATGTGCCGCTGGACACGCCCAGCAACACCGCTTCGCCTGGCACCGGCGTTTGCGCCAACTAGTGCCTGCCGGCACGGCTGAAGACAATGCCCTGCGATCCTTTGGGAACCGCAGGGCTTTTGCTTGCCGCCGGGAACCAACCGTAAGCCGCCTTGTGTTACGGCGTTGTAGAAGGCAAGGTAAATGACATTGTATCTGCGGCGGCGGGCTGCGTTCTCGGCGGGCTTTCGGCAGCCGCCGCCCGGCGAGACCGGGCGCGGGCATGACTACTTGGTGGAAATGACAGTCGGCGGGCAAATTGATCCCAAGACCGGCATGGTCATCAACATCAAAGATGTGGATGCGGTGCTGAAAGCGCAGGTTGTCGGCCCGCTGCACGGCAGGCTGCTTGATGAAGACGTGCCGGTCCTGCGCGGGATTCTCCTGACCCCGGAGAACATTGTCTGCACGTTGTGGGACTCCTGCGCGTCCGCCCTGTCGGCGCAGGGCCGCTTGACCCGGCTGACGCTGTGGCCGAACACTGCGCTGAGAGCCGAGCTTTCCTTGATGCCGCTGGAAGAACTTATGCCGAAACCGCTGTTGACCGTGACGCGCACTTATGACTTCTCGGCCTCCCATCGCCTGCATTCGGAAGCGCTGTCGGATGCCGAAAATGCGGAAATTTTCGGCAAGTGCAACTGGGAAAACGGCCACGGGCATAACTACGAAGTGGAAGTGACGCTGGCAGGCGATCCTGACCCGCGCACCGGGCAGCTTTGGGACGGCGCTTGCCTGGACACCATCGTCTCGGAAGAAGTTCTGCTGCCTTATGACCACAAGCACTTAAACTATGACGTGCCGGATTTTTGTAGTCTGAACCCAACGTCGGAAAACCTGACCAAAGTGATTTGGGACAACCTCTCCAAGCGTCTCAGCACGGAAGATCTGGGCGCGGCGCGTTTGTACCGAGTTGCCGTCCGCGAAACCCCGCGCAACTACTTTGAATATTTTGGCGAGTGAGCCAGGAGAAAGACCTTCTACCGTGAGCCAACTGTCGCAGTCGGAACTGCTGGAACTGAAATCGCTGGAAGCGCGTCCGCCGCGCGAAGCAGGAGCGGACCCGGAAAATGCAATCGCTCGGCCTTCCCAGGAAAAAGCCGAGGCTATCTACCGCGAAATGCTGACGTTTGTCGGCGAAGACCCGGCCCGCGAAGGCTTGCTTCGAACGCCGCACCGGGTTGTCGAATCCTTGAAGTTTTTAACGCGCGGCTATGAGCAGAATGTCCAGATGCTGCTGAACGGGGCGATCTTTCACGAAGATTACGACGACATGGTGCTGGTCAAGGACATTGAGTTTTACTCGTTATGCGAGCATCACATGCTGCCGTTTTACGGCAAAGTCCATGTCGCGTATATTCCCAACGGGAAAATCGTCGGATTGTCCAAAATCCCGCGCCTAGTTGATATGTTCGCCAGGCGATTGCAGGTGCAGGAGCGCCTGACAACCCAGATTGCGGAAGCGCTGGAAGAAGCGTTGGAGCCGAAGGGCGTCGCTGTGGTTGTGGAAGGCGCTCACATGTGCATGCTCATGCGCGGCGTCCAAAAGCAAAGCGCCACAATGGTCACGTCGCATGTCATGGGCGTGTTCCGCTCGGACCGCGCCACCCGGCAGGAGTTCATGGCTCTGGTGAACGGCAAAGGCTGACCGGCGTCTTAATCCCGCTTTGACTATCTCCGGCTTGGGAACTATCTCCCGTTTGGCTTTGTTCTCTCAGCAATGCACACTCGTTGCGGTGTGCGGATGCCGAGAAAGAAGTCCCACATGAGCGCTGCCCTCGCCGTTTCCACTGCGGAGTTTGATACGCAGGTTTTAGAGTCCGAAGTCCCTGTTTTGGTGGATTTTTGGGCGACTTGGTGCCAGCCCTGCCGCCTCATCGCGCCGGCTGTGGATGCCGTCGCCGCCGAGTTTGCCGGACGCGCGAAAGTTATCAAGCTTGATGTGGACGAGAACCCGGAAATCGCCGGGCGCTACAGCGTTCAAAGCATCCCAACTTTGCTGTTCTTCAAGGGCGGCCAAAAGGTTGGTGAGCTTGTCGGGGGACAGACTACGCGGCAGACCATTGAAGCCGCATTATCTGGACATTTTGACTGATTTATCTGATAAAGGAGTTTTTCATGAGCAACGCGACTGCCGTTAAGACGGCTGATTTTGAGAAGGAAGTCCTTCAATCCGAGGTTCCCGTCCTGGTAGACTTTTGGGCGCCCTGGTGCCCCCCCTGCCGGGCCATCGCCCCGACGCTGGACGTTGTCGCGCAGGAGTTTGACGGCAAGGCGAAGATCGTCAAGGTGGATGTGGATGACGAGCCGGAAGTCGCAGCCCGCTACGGCGTCAGCTCCATCCCAGCCCTGCTGCTCTTCAAGGGTGGCCAG
>CAXTRL010000224.1:0-6057 GCA_964246575.1 uncultured Armatimonadales bacterium | reverse complement strand
CCGATGATGCCGACCACGTCGCCTTTTTGGATGTCGAAGTTGACATCGTTCAAGGCCCAGAAAGTCTCGCGCTCGGTGCGCTCAAACGGGTGGCGCAGGCGGTGCATGATGGCCTCGCCGGCGGACGTATGATTGACGGCGTTTTTAGCGATGGAATACGATTTAGACAGGCCGCGCACGGAGACGGCGACATCGTGGGCGGGCATGTCCGTGAACACGCCGGACGAGAGATCCGGCGCGGGTGAAGTCAGGGTGGGAGAAGACATAAATCAAGGTTCCTGCGTAAACGTCCCAGCAGCAAGCAAAAGTAGAGAAAGCAAAAGTCTATGAGCAATAACCGGACGCACCAATCACGTCCGTATTAGGCCAGCGGCCGGTTATTGCTCGTGTGCAGGAGCGGCGTATACACCGCGCTCCGCACAGGGGGCCGCGCCACGCGGCGCGTAAACGGGTCTCAGTAGCGCGACAAGGCAACCACGCCGGCCAGGCCGCTGAGAGAGCCGAGAATGGTGCTAAGGCTTTGCGGATGGCTGCGGCTCTGGATGTACAAAATGTCGTTCGGCTGCAATGCCACGTCGGCGACGCCATTTTTGCCCTCCAAGAGATTGTCCATGTTGACGGCCAGGACGGTGGCCTTGCCGGCGGCGTCCCGGCGGATCACGTCCACGTTCTTTTTGTCGCCGTCGGGGGTCGCCCCGCCGACCAGGGCGTAGGCTGTGGTAAGCGTCAAAGGCTGGTCATCGGGAATGGGCAGAACGCCGGGGGAGCGCACTTCGCCGAGCGCCAAGATGCGGTTTTTGTTGGCCGGAACCAGCAGCACGTCGCCGGGGACAAGGCGGATGGAGCTGGTGCGGGAGTTGAGGTCGGTGGTCAGAAGCGGGCGCAGGTCTACGGTCTGCACCTGGCCGGCGTGCATGATCTGGACTTCGGTAAGCCGGGCGGTCGGCAGTGCGCCGCCGGCTTCGTTTAACAGGGCCAAGACGGAAACGCCGCTGGGCATGATGGCGTAAGGGCCGGGCTTCTGGACGTCGCCGACCACCTGCACTTGGCCCGTTTCCGGGTTCTTGGCGACCAAAAACAGCGTGTCGCCGGGGGCCAGCGGCAGGTTCTGGGACATGTCGGCGTCGGCCAGCAGCTTCGCCAAATCAATCGCAACGGTCTGGCCGCTGCCGGTCTCAAGCGTAGCGGCCACAAGCTGGGGCGGGGCAGACGGGCCGCCGGCAACGGCAAGCAGGTCCAAAAGGTGCATCCCGGTGCGGAACTCATACTGGCCGGCGGCGTGGACGCCGTCGCCGATAATGGAAACTTTGCGGGCGCGTCCCTGTTTGAGCGACACGGTGACTTCGGGCTGGTTGAGCTGGCGGGACAAGCCGGAAGTGATTTTGCGGGTCAAGCCGTCCAGCGTCAGCCCGGCGGCGTGGACTTTGCCGACAACAGGATAGTTAAAGGTCCCGTCGGGCAAAAGCGTCGCCGCCATGTTGAACTCCGGGTGACCCAAAACGCTGATGTCTACTTGGTCGTCTGGGGACAGCACATAAGCTGCCGGGTCCGGGCCTGTAGCCAGCACCGGCGCGGCGACCGGGACGGTCTGGGCCGGCGCAGGAGCGGCCGGCCAGCCGGCGGCAAGAACGACAGCCGCGAGCAGGGCAGGGCAGGGCGCAGGGCGCAGGAGGGTGAGGCGGAAGCGATTCATTTGTCTTCTCGTTTATTTTCTTTCGCAGGCGGCTCCGGCAGAGCCATTTTGTCCGGCAGGGCGACCTTCTTCGGGTGCGCCGAAAGCAGCGCCGGGTCGCCGTACTGGTAGTCATAGTAGTAGGAAGGGGCGTCCTGAGAGCGCACTTTGTTGTAAGCGACGCCGAGCAGGGTGGCGCGGGCATGGCGCAGCAGCTCCAGCGTCCGCCGGGCGGAAGCTTTCTTGGTCGAGCCGGTTTCCACCACAATAACGGTGCCGTCCATTTGGGACGCGAGAATGGCGGCGTCGGCGGCGACCAGTACCGGGGAACTGTCGAAGATGACCACGTCGGCGTCGTCGGAAAGCTGGGTCACGAGGTTTCGGAACTTGCGTGAGTTCAGCAGCTCGCCGGGGTTCGGGGGCATGGAGCCTGCGGTCAGCACGGACAAGCCGGACATGATCTCATGCGGCGCAAGCGGCGCATGGCCGAGCATCACGTCGGCCAGCCCTGGCACGGCAGGCAGGTCGAGCAGCTTGTGCAGGCTGGGGCGGCGCAGGTCGGTGTCCACTAAGATGACTTTTTTGCCGTCCATTGCCATCGCAAACGCCAGGTTGGCAGCGGTGGTGGTCTTGCCTTCGCCGGGGTGCGACGACGTCACCAAAAGCGTCCGGGCCGGCGCGTCCACTGTGGCAAAATGGATGTTGGTCCGGAGCACCCGGTAGCTTTCCGACGCCGGGTCAAACCCTTTCATTTGGGGCAGCAGGTGAGCGTCGGCCACGGACAGCGCCGGGACGTGGCCGAGCGACGGCAATTGAAGCACCCGGTCGGCGTCGGCGACCGTGTTGATGCGGTCGTCCAAAAACTCTTGCAGCAGCGCCAGGCATAAGCCGACAAACAGGCCGATGAGGCAGGCGAAGATGACGCTTTGGATGCGCTTGGGCCGCACCGGCGCATCCGGGACGGCAGCCGCTTCAATGATCCGGGCGGTAGCATGGTGCGCCTTTTCGCGCAGGTTGAGGTCGGCAAGCTGACTGGAAAAATTCTTGTCGTTGGCGGCGGCGGCGTCATGCTGGCGGTTGAGCCGGTCTAAAGCGAGGCCGAGGGCGGCGTACTTGCTGACATTGGCATTGGCGTCGGCAAGCGCCTGGCGGGACAAGCTGACCTGCGTTTGCTGCACCGGCACCTCGGCCGATAAATCGGCGATTTTGTCCCGCAGGCTTTGGCGAAACGCGCTGGTGGAAATGCTTTGGGTGGCGATCAGGGGCGGCAGCCTCACGAGGCGCTGCCGCAGGTCGGCGATTTCAGCGTCAATGGCCCGCACCTGCGGCGCCTGCGGCCCGAGTCCGCCGGGCTGGGTGAGGCCGACGCGCTGTTCTTCCAGGGTGCGTATACTTTCCTCAAGCGTGGTCAGCGCTGGGTTGGTCGCCTGCGTAAGCTGCACCGTGGACGGCGACTCTTCGGCAAGCTCTTTTTGACCCGAAGCGATCTGAGAGCGCAGTGACACCAAGTTCTGCTGGGCGGTCCTTTGGGCATCCGTGAGGGCGTTGACGCGGGCGATCTGGTTGTCGCGGTTCACGGTCAGCTCGGCGATGTGGTTATTTTGCTCGAACTTTTCAAGCGCCGTTTCGGTTTCCACGAGCTTTGCGTGGGCGGCTTTGCCCTGCTCGGAAACAAACTCGCGGGCGCGGTCCATTTCGCCAAGCTCGCTGTTGGTGTTCTGCGTGATGTAATCGTTCAGCAGCGCGTTCGGCGCGGCGGCGGCGGCTTGCCGGCTGCCGGACTCGGCGGAAACAGCGATAACATTGGTTTCGCCGACCGGGGCAACGGTCAGCGTGGCCGGTCCCACCTGCTTTGCCACCTGGTCCATGAGCGGCGCGGATTGCAGCACTTCCACCTGGGTTTCCACCGACTGCTGCTGGCTGAGCTGGAACAGCGAAGACAAAGGATTGCTGGAGTCAACCGTGTTCAGGTTGTACGACTGGCCTTCGACCAATAATTTGGCGCTGGATTGATAGACGTTGCGGGCCATCATGGCTTGGGCCACCCCAATCACGGCAACCAAAATAAAGGCTTGAATGATAATGGCACGCCGCCGCCGCAAAATGGCAAGGTATTCCTGCAAAGAAAACCCTGGCCCGGTTGCTTCCAATTCTGGTTCCATCAATTCCCGTTTCCTCATTCCCTGGGTATGCAAATCCTGATATACTCGTTCCTGATGCGCTGGTTACCGCCTGGCGGCATCTTCTGCCTATTGCTTTGCCAAAGTATGCAAGAACCATGCCAACCTCAGCGGAAGCCTTTATTAGCGTATCAGGCGGGGAAGCAGCCACTTATCATACACCGGTTTCGGCGAATTTGCAAGGGCAAAAAATCAGCCTGACCGCATTTTTGCAGCCAGGCTGATCCGAAAAACAAACTTCTTTTGACAGCGGTCCAAGCAGGACGGATCTGGAAGACTGAGATTACGCTGTTCGTGTTTCAACGCAGCGGGAGCAGTCCAGCCAGTTTTCCTGGGGGATCTCGCGCAGAGCGTCCGGGGCATTGCCGCGCTGGAAAACGGGCCGGTACAGGATGCCGCCTTGCGGGTACACGGTCCCGCAGGAATGGCAATTCTCCTGATGGTCCAAAATGGCCGGCGCATAGCCGGAAATGACCCACCCGGCATGACCCAGATGCGCCGCCAGCGACTCCAAAGCCGCCCGCACGGTCAGCGACTTGTTGCCGTGGTAATAGCGTTCGGAAATCTGATCCAGCAGAATGGAAGTTTCTTCGTCAAACGTGAAATTCAGGCGCTTCATAGTTAAAGTTGAGATTATAGTAAAGTTGAGGTCAGAGTGGAAGCCGGCGCAGCAGCAGCATCAAGCTCGCAGTCAGCGCAAAAGCCGCGCCGCTGCTGGCAACAAGCGGCAGCACGAAAGGCGAGGGAGAGTGCCGGCTTCTAGGCAGGGAAAACAAGCCAAGCGTGGTGACGATGAGGTAAATAAACCCGCCGCCGACATGCGCGAAAACCAGGCCCAGATGCACCAAAGAAACATGGCGCAGGCCCAGCACACCTACCAGCGCCCCCATCTCCGTCGTAGACTCAATGGCGAATGTCCAAAGCAGCGCCGCGCGGCGGGAATAGCCCGCCCCCAGCAGCAGCAGCGCCAGGGCCAGCCCTTCCGGCAGCTTGTGGAACGACACGGCAAACAGCAGGGTGAAATCAGGATGTCCCGCCACGCGGTCCCCGACAGCCACGGCCATACCGTCCATTGCGCTGTGCAGGCTCAGGGCAATCATCAGCAGCAGGACGTTTTGGCCCAGCCGCTCCGTGGTGGCTTTATCAAAGGCGGAAATCGAACACGCCGGGCAAACATGGGACACATACCTGCCCAGCGCCCAGAACAGCCCATAGCCGCTGGCGGTCGCCAGCAGAAACGGCGGCCAGGAAAGCAGCGCTTTGGCGTCGGGCAGGATGTCAAACGCCGTCACGGCCAGCAGCGCCCCCATCGCGGCGTAGACCAGCAGGTTGAGGCGATGCGGGGCCATCTTGCCGAGAAAAACGCCAAGCGCCCCGCCGCCGAAAGCAATCAGCATGGCGATAGTTGTACGCAGCAGTAAAAATGTCATGTGCGGCCCTGAATGTGCGCGGCTTTAGTGTATACTAATACACACTTTACCGAATCGGGCCGCGAGAAGTCAAGCAAAATCACGAATTTACTTGTCTGACGAATGAAGTCCAGATTGCTCCCGATGATCCGGGTACAGCCGCGCAACCACTTGGGGTAAGTCTTGTCTGCCGAGTTCTTCGGGAAGTGCATTCTGAAAAAAATGAGCGGCTTTGTCTTCCAGCACCAGATGGACCAGCCCGTGCAGCGTCGCCATACCGCACAGCATGTCGGCGGCATCCTCAAAGCAATTGGAGTAGACGCCGGATTTTCCGTGATAAGCGGCAACGGCACGGCTGATCCGCATCCCTGACTTGATGCTCACTTCCGGGTAGCGCGGATCGCTGCGGTTCACAAGATCGCTGCGAAACATCAAGCGGAAGTGGCCGGGATGGTCCAGCGCAAAAGAAACAAACGCCAGACTGACGGCGCGAACATCCGACACGGCATCGTCCGAGCACCCGACTTCCTCGATATACTGCCCTGCCCTGTCAAACGCCAGCAAAGCCACTTCGGTGAGCAGTCCTTTCGCGCTTCCAAAGTGATGCGCCGGAGCGCCCGGAGAAACACCCGCCCGCTGGGCGGCGGCGCGAAGCGAGAACGCTTCAATGTCCCCTTCGGCAATGAGATCATCGGCTGCTTGGATCAAGGCCGCCCGCAGGTCGCCGTGATGATAGGTTGCTCTATGTTGACTGATTTTTTTCATTTATCTATACAGTGTTCACTTTTATCTTGAC
>CAXTRL010000223.1:0-6067 GCA_964246575.1 uncultured Armatimonadales bacterium | reverse complement strand
GTCCAGCTTGGCTGCATCATTATCTTGCTTCGACGTTTATGAGATGGCTTCTAGTTTCGTGTGGCTGTTTGGTAGTCGTTCTTGATATGGAACGTATTGAGGGTTTTAGGGTTATGGCCTGATTCTATGCAACTGAATTGCTGATCCCAGGCAATAACTAAAGTGATAACATTCCATCCATATACGGCTGCCATGTTTTTGTTGTACGAAAAACCAATGTAGTCAGTGAAATCAGAGCAGTTCCAAGTGCCTTCCCCTTTTCCGCCATTTGGATTTAGCCCTACAATACTGCCAGAGGGGTCAGGCCCATTGTAAATCGTTCCTTGAACGAAGTGTTCATGGGCTTGACCATTGTTATAAGGCTGGGGACTGGGCTGATTGTCTTGCACCTGAAGATGATAATCCTGATCATGTCCCCACAAGTTAGGGCCGCTATATGGACTTGGGCCACTATATGCAGTTCCTGGATCATTCATGTTGCTGATTTGTACAACTACCACAGGAGTTCGCACAAAAAAGGTAACGTCCGTAGAGCCAGAAACAGGAATAGCGGTTACAACCCCTGTTGTGTTGTCTGTGCTTGAGTAGGTCGCCGTGCAGAAGACTGTAACATCGTTGTTGCCTGCCGTAAGCTCACCAGGGTCCGACGACAGAATAGTGTCACTGGAGTCATTGTTTGTCACTTCAAAGCCAGGATTAGGCTTGGAACAACTCCATTGATAATCCGGCCCTGTCACCGTCGTCTCCGTGGTAGACTGAGGCGCGTTAGCAACAGTAGCGTTACATCCTGTACCAAACTGGCTCCAGTGGAGAATCGGAGGTTCCGGTGCGCCGGCATCGGTAATGGTAAGACTTGGAGGCGGCGGTGGGGGCGGCGGCGCAGGAGGTGTGCTGGCACCGGCAAAGCTGCCGAGTGAAAGCAGGCATAAAATCAGGGCAAAGATTGAGCGGTTGTTCGTCATGGTGGTTTCTCCTTGTGTTCGCAGAGTTAGTAGCTGTGGTTCCGCATGTCCGGGTAGAGCGTCAGCAGGCTTTCATGCGCCTGATGCATAGTGTCGGTAAACTCCTGGCGGTCGGACGCATTCCAAAGGTGGAGCGTCCAGCGCCAATCGGCTTGCAGGGCGTCGGAAGCGCCTGCCGCGACAGCGGCGCGATAAGCCATCCGGCGGCCGAGAAGCTGGAAGGACAAGGCCGCAGGATTGTCCTGCACGGCGTCCAGCGCGTCCCAAAGAACACGCGCGGCGGGGATGATTTTCTGGTCTTGGAATGTCGGCGATGTGCCCCCTATGGATGATGCAAGTTTGCCGTTTCCGGCAAGAAGTTTATCCAGCAGATGTGGGTCAGGAGGCGTAGGCGCGTCCGGGTTGGGCGGGCTGTAATGGATGCCCCCCATCCACGCCGAGCAGTCAAAGCGCGTTTTCGGGCCGGTCATGCTGTCCAAAAAGACGCCAGCAAGAAGCGTGTTAAAGCTGCTGTTTCTTCGGATATGTACATAATATCGGGCTGGGCCATGAACTAAAAAACTTTGGTACATTCCGTCCCAGAAGTTGCAAATACGTGCATGAGCGATTGGAGGCAGAAGTTCCGCATCTTCCACCTTAGCGCGAAAAGGCAGAAGATCAACCAAATAGTCTCGATCTCGGTTGCTCCCAGAATCATGTGCATCTTTGTTGACATCATACAAACTGAACTTGTGCAAGCCTGCCGGAACCGTGATCGCGGCCCAAATATCCGGGCCTTCAAAGGTTTCGGAATAAGCTTCCGCGTGATCGTCCCACTCCGCCTGACGCCGGAAGCCGGGAATGGGATCGTAAAGCGACCGATGTTGATCTGTTTGCGCCTGAGTCACCCAGCGGCGAATGCTATCGCTGCTCTCGCAGTGCGGCCCGATACTTCCGGTCACTCTATAACCCACATCAGAGATGATGTCATGATCCAGCGGCGCATCCGCCGCGCAGAGAATGGCATACTGCCGCCCATACCGCCCGACCCAATCCCCCTGCGTTTGCCAATCTTCGCCGAGGTATGCTCCACCGCCGACCGGCATATCGTCCTTGAAAGACTGCACCCGTGCCAGCATAGTTTTAAGTTCCACCAGTGTCGGGGGCTTGGCGGGAACCGGCAAAGGAGCAGCAGCGAGAGAAGATGCAGATGGAACTGTGCCGGGAGGTATATTGGGAGGCAGCACCCCACCGCCGTACAACCCTACCCAAGCGGATTGCCCCGCCAACAGCAGGCCGGAGATATAGCTGTCCGTCTTCGCCCCGTTCAAGCCCGACTGCACCCGCAGCCCCGTCTTCGGGCTGAACGCTTCCACGCTCGTCTGACGATGACCCACAAAGATGCTGCCGTCTGCCCCTTCCGCCAAAGCCGTTACGTAATCCTCAGACAGCAGATCGCCCGATACTGTCACCGATACAGGCGTGACCGGCGGGTACAGCCCTGCTTCTTTGGCCTTCCAGTCCACCCCCCGCCGGTAGTGCCAGGTGCGGCCTTTGTCCTGGCTTGAGACCAGCCCGCAGTTCGTCCCCGCATAGACCGTGCCGCTTTTTGTTGCCAGCAGGCAGTTGATCAGCGCGGAAGGCAGGCCAGTTCCCGACGGAGCGTTAGGCACAGAAGCCGGGCCGGGAACGACGCGCCACGAGTGGTAGCCGTCAGCAGGCGAGGCAACCGCAATGCCGTCGCACTGCGTTCCGACATACAAGGTGCCATCAGCGTCGAAAGCAAGAGCGTTTGCCTGGTCAGAGGGCAGGCCCTCGGCACGGGTGAAGTAAGTCCAGCGGGAGTTGACGTAGCGGAACAAGCCGGCTTCGGTAGTTCCCCAGACGCTGCCGTCTTTGGGATTGACCGCTAAGGCAAACACACGGGAGCCGAGCGGGCCGTCTTGAGGGCCGTAGGTGCGCCACGTCTTGCCGTTGAAAACGCTGACGCCGTGGTTGAGGGTTCCAGCCCAAAGCCGTCCGGCTTTATCTACGACAAGGGCATAGGCGTCATTGTCACCGAGGCCGTCTTTTTGGGTGTAGTGGGTGTATTGCTTGTCAGTGGGTGCGGCGGGGTCGTACTGCCAGACGCCTTCGTCTTCGGTGCCGATCCAGACGGTGTGGTTTGTACCGGGGCAGAGGGAAGTAATGAACTGGCCCTGCGTGTCGGCATTCCATGAGAGGACGCTGGCACGGCAGGAAGAAGTGCAGGCAAGGAAACAAGCGAAGGCGCTAGTCAGCGCGAACAGGAAGGCGCGAACAGGAAGGCGCGAACAGGAAGGCGCGAAAAAGTTTGCATGGCATCTGCTGGCTCCGCTGGGTCAAACTGCGAGATAATCAAGGGCAAGAGTACGACTTGGACAGTTCGAAGCGCAACATTGCGCCGGTTGCTTGGGTAACGGTTGCAGTATAACAGAAAAGCATGGTGATGTCAATAGGGAGCAGGCGGCGAAAAATAAAAAAGCCGCCTGCTCCATTTGGAGCAGGCGGCTTTGGTTTGTCAAGCTATTTGATTTTGCCCTGCTTGGTCACGGCGTCGCTCAAGGCATCAAGGCCGGAGGCCGTGGGGGCAGCGGAGGCGGCGCGGTTTTCCTGCTGGATTTGCAGGTAAACTTCCTTGCGGTGGACGGCCACGTCGCGCGGAGCGGTGACGCCGAGGCGGACCTGGTCGCCCCGGACTTCAATCACGGTGATTTCGACGTCGTCGCCGATTTTGATGCTTTGGTTCAGCTTGCGGGTTAATACTAACATTCGGCCCTCCCTGGCGCAGCGCGGGTTGTGAGATTTTGGGTATCCGCGCGTGCCTTGTCTTGATACGTTGTTGGATACCCAATTATTCCCGCTTTTGCATTGAATCTCACAACGCAAAGAATTTATTTTTTGTTGTTCCTAATCGGCAGGGATCAGCCGGTGGCGCAGGCCGTACTGGTCGGTGTTCAAGACCACTTGCTTGGCGACGCGGGCGCTGGAATTGATCAAAATCGGGGCCATCAAATTGGCCGTAATCCCCGACGGGTCGCCCTGGGGAACGGTCAGGAGCGAATACAAGCGCGGCACGGCAGCGCCGTCCAGGCACAGGCTGTCCATCTCGGCGCGGGGAACACGCGGGGCATAATCCGGGAAAATCGAATGCGGCTCGATGGCAAGAAACGCCAGGTCGCTGCGCTCCAGCGATTGCAGCCACACAAAGGGGCTGCCTTTGCCGCCTTCCGCCATGTGGTGCGGCAGCAGGGTGAACTGGCGGCAGCCCTCAAAGCCGGGCAGGCCGTCGGGGAAGGTCAGCATCTTGTGGTCGTCAACCGACAGGGAACCGAAGCGTGTTGTTTCAATCTGCATGGTGAAAATACTCCTGAGTGCTAAAGATTAGGGACCAAAAGTGCATCCGGCACTGAAACTCTTCAATCCATGAGAGCGAAAACTTAGTGAAGGAAATCGGCGAGGCTGTACTGGGACGCTTTCGCGACTGTGGACAGCGACGCCTGGTAGACATTGGTGGCGCTTTGAAGCTGGACATACGCCTGGGCGAGATCCACATCTTCGATGTTTGAGATGCCCGTCTGATAGTCGCTTTGGGCGCGGGTCAGGTTTTGGGTTGCCGCCGTCGCCTGGTTGGCTTTTGCGCCCGCCGTGGCGGCCGCACCGTTTAGGGCGGACAAGGCCGTGTCCACTTTGCCGATGTCGCCGGAAACTGCCGTGGTGTTTCCCGCCGCCAAATCGGTTTTGAGGCTTTGCAGGGCGGTGAACGCCGGGCCGAATGCCGTGGAGCCGGGCGTGTTGATTTGGACCGAATGGCCGGGGCCAAGAGTTGAGTTAATAGCCTGCGTGTTGCCTTGATAGGTTTGGGTGCTGTCATAAGGCGCGGCCGTCGTGTTCGTGCCGCCGAAGATGTAGCGGCCTTCAGACTGGGTGTTCGCGGCCTGGGAAAGCTGCTGGACAATGCCGTCTACCTGGTCGCCGAGGGCGGCGAGGCTGTCCGGGGTCTGGGTCGAGTTTGCGCCGGCGACGGCAATTTGCCGGGCGGACTGGACAACGCTGGTCGCTGTTGCCAGCGCTCCCTGGGTTGCGGTCAGGAACGCCGTCGCCGAAGCGGCGTTGCGCTGGTACTGGGCATTGTCGCCGAGGGCGCTTCGCAGCGCAAGCGACTGGGACGCCCCTGCCGCGTCATCAGAAAACGTCTGGAGCTTCTTGCCGGACGAAATCTGGGACTGCACGGTATTTAGCGTTTGCAGGCTGGTTTCAATATTAGAACCGAGGTTCTGGTATTCAAGGCTGGTCGTGATACGCATCGCCGTCTCCTATTTCTCGCTTGTTCTCTTAGTTCTTCTTTAGCTTGCCGAGAACAAGTTGTTGATCAGTGTGCCGATCATATCATCAGCGGTCGTCACAACCCGCGCGGCGGCCTGATACGCCCGCTGGTACTTCAGCATGTTCGTCAGCTCCGTGTCGGTGGACACGCCGGTTTCGGACAAGCGCTGGTTGGAAAGCTGGGTGTAGCCCGCCTGCGCCGTACCGGCCCCGGACAGGGCCGCTGCAGCCCGGCTTCCGGCATCGGACACCGTGGCCTGGTAGAAGCTTTGGATGCTCTGCCCGGCCAGCGGGTCACTTGCTGAAGTCACGGTCTTTGTCAGAATGCCAGCAATGGCCTGAGCATTGGAGCCGTCGCCTGCGCCGAATGTGGCGGGCGGGGTCGGCACGGACGCAGCGGCTAAATGGCTGGGGTTCGCTTCTAAATCCGGGTTGACGGCGATTGTCGCCGCTTCGTTCCCGGCGGTCGCCGTGAAAAACGGCGTTCCGGGATTGCCGTTGAGGTCCAATCCGTTGGCCTGGGCGCTGTTGACCTGAGACACGACCGCCGCCGCCGCGCTGTTTAATTCAGACTGGTACGCGGCAACCTGCGTCTGCGCTTTGCTGAGGCCGGACAGCGCTCCGCCCGTCAAGTCCCCGGAAGCGGTCAAGCCCGGCAGCGACACGGAAGACGAGTCGGTTCCAGTCACCAGCGCCGTGCTGCCGATAGAGACGTTGACGGAGCCGTTTGCGTTCGGCTGCACGGTGATGTTTGCCAGCCCGGAAAGTTTATCTAAGAGTAC
>CAXTRL010000222.1:0-6092 GCA_964246575.1 uncultured Armatimonadales bacterium | reverse complement strand
GGTCTTCCGGGGTGCCGAAGACCTCAAAGCGCTGGTGGACGCGGCGCACGGCCTCGGCCTGCGCGTGCTGCTGGACATCGTGCATTCGCACGCAGTCAAGAACACGGCGGAGGGCCTCAACGGCTTTGACGGCACCGATTTTCAGTATTTCCATGCCGGGCCGCGCGGCCTGCATCCGGCCTGGGATTCGATGGTCTTTGATTACGCCAAATATGAAGTCCAGCGGTTTCTGCTCAGCAACGTCCGCTTCTGGCTGGAAGAGTTCCAGTTTGACGGCCTGCGCTTTGACGGCGTGACGAGTATGCTCTACTTTGATCACGGCCTCAACCGCGTTTTTTCCAGTTACGAAGACTACTTCGGCGGGGGTGTAGACGGCGATGCGCTGGCTTATTTGCAGGCCGCAAACGATCTGGCCCGCGCTGTGCGCCCGGACGCCGTCACAATCGCCGAAGATGTTTCCGGGATGCCGGGCCTAGCCCGGCCCGTGTCCGAAGGCGGAGCTGGCTTTGATTATCGTTTGGCGATGGGTGTTCCCGATTATTGGAAGAAGCTTGTCCAGGAAGTTCCCGATGAAAACTGGCCTTTGAGCGCCGTTTACCATGAGCTGCTGAACCGCCGTCCCGGCGAAAAGCGCGTCGGTTATGTGGAAAGCCACGACCAGAGTCTTGTCGGCGACCAAACTTTGGCGTTTCAGCTCATGGGCGCGGAAATGTACTGGCACATGGGCCGGGGCGACGGCAATGCTGTGGTGGAGCGCGGCATTGCGCTTCTGAAGATGATCCGCCTGCTGACCTTCAGCCTGGCTGGGGAAGCCTGGCTTTCCTTTATCGGCAACGAGTTCGGCCACCCGGAATGGGTGGATTTTCCCCGCGCGGGCAACAACTTCTCGTACCATTACGCCCGCCGCCTATGGTCCCTCGCCGACAACCCCGACCTGCGTTACGGCGGCCTGAGCGCCTTTGACCAGGCCATGCTGCGTTTAGACGCATCGCATAATCTCTTGATAGACCCGCTGATTGAGCAGTTGGCTCTGCACGAAGACACCAAGCAGCTTGCCTACCGGCGCGGGCCGCTCGTGTTCGCGTTCAACTTCCACCCTACCCGCTCGTACCAAGACCTGCGCTTTCCGACGCCCGACGCCGCTGATTACCAGGTCATCCTAAACACCGACGACGCCCAGTTCGGCGGATTAGGCCGGGGAGCGCCCGACTTCGTCTACCCCCGCCAGCCCGTTCCCATGTACGGACGCGAGCAAAGCATCCAGATTTACCTGCCCAGCCGCAGCGCCCAAGTGCTGGCCCCAATTTTCAGAGATGGGTAACGGAGAAGTGCGGATGTCAAACTATGTATATGGCTACCTCATAGCCTCAAACATGTCCACTGTAACGAAAGACATCAAACAAATAGTTGAAGATCATGGATTAGGACTATCTATCAAGTCTGCGAATGATCTCATCAATTTCCCTAGTTGTTATTTTCCAACGAGCAACAACGCATTAGTCTTTTACGTTGCTGATGCTGTAGGTGGAAATACCGCTCAGTATTTACTCAGCGGCCTAAATTACGTTGTCGAGTTAGACAATGGGTTGCCGCAAAAGGCACGGGCGCGATACGAGCTACTATGTGACGTGATCATCAAGATAGTCAAGCTCGAAGAAGTCGAGAAACTTTACATTGCGCTAACTGATAATCAGGAGATTGAGTCGGTAACAACAGTATCTGTGGAAAAGCTAAAAGAAATAATCATTAACGATTTTATTGACTATGGTGCCGCTCCAAACATACTATACATCGTATGAAATTACCGTTGTCGGGCTGCCGTATTTGGGTGCGGGACCGACGCGGAAGCAGTAGAAAACATCGAAACGAGAAAGAGTAGCTTATGCAAGACTTGGACACAATTGACCCGCAAGACTGGAACACAGTCGCGCCCTATTTTGACGCGCTGACAGCAGAAGAACTTTCAGCAGATAACGTCGACGACTGGCTGATGCGCTGGAGCGAGCTGGAAAAAGTATTAGGCGAAGCCGGAGCCGCCGCCGGACGGGCGAAGTCGGAAGACACGACGGATGCCGAGGCCGAAGGGAAGTACCTGAACTTTGTGCAGAAGATCATGCCGCAGTGGACAATTGCCGCGCAGGCTCTCAAAACCAAGCTGCTGGACGTGCCGGGGTACACGCCGCCGCCCGATCAGGAGCAGTTTCTCAAACGCCTGCGAAACGACGCCGACTTGTTCCGCGAAAGCAATGTCCCGATCCAAGCCCAGCTTCAAACGCTTGCCAATGAATACAGCAAGCGGATTGGGGCGATGACAGTCACGCTGCACGGCGAAGAGCTGACACTGCCGCAGGCGGAGCAGCGGGGACTTGATGCGGACCAGGCGGTGCGCGAGGAAGCCTGGCGGGCGGTGCAAAATTGCTGGCTTCAAGCGCGAAGCGATCTGGACGCGCTGTATCTCCAAATGCTGCCGCTGCGGCGTCAGCTTGCCGCAAACGCCGGGCTGGCCGACTACCGGGCCTATATGTGGCGCTCCCTGCGCCGGTTCGATTACACGCCTGAAGACAGCTTGGCGTTCGGCGCGGCGATTGAAGCCGAAGTCGTGCCGCTGGCGTCCAAGATTTTGGCGAAGCGGCGGCAAACGCTGGGCCTAGACACGCTGCGGCCCTGGGACCTGAACGTCGACCCGGAAGGCCGGACGCCGCTGCGCCCGTTTGCCGATGTCGCGGCTTTGGAAGAAGGAACCGCGCAGATTTTCGCGCAAGTGGACCCGGAGCTAGGCGCGGACTTTGAGCGCATCCGGCACGGGTTTTTGGATCTCGACTCGCGCAGGGGCAAAGCGCCCGGCGGCTACTGCTCGTTCTTCCCGAAGACCGGCCTGCCGTACATCTTTATGAACGCCGTCGGTACCGAAAGTGACATCCGTGTTCTGCTCCACGAAGGCGGCCATGCCTTCCACGGGCTGGCGTCGAGCGCCGCCCAGCCGCTACTCTGGAACCGGGGCGCACCGATGGAGTTCAACGAAGTGGCGTCAATGGCGATGGAGCTTCTCGCTTTGCCGTATTTGGAAAAAGAGCGCGGCGGGTTCTACACGCCGGAAGACGCCGTCCGCGCCCGGCAGGAACAGATGGAAAAGATCGTGCTGTTCCTGCCGTACATGGCCGTCGTGGACGGCTTCCAGCACTGGGTTTACGCCGACGCGCCGGACGACGTGACGGCGGCGGACCTCGACGCCAAATGGGGCGAGCTATGGACCCGCTTCATGGGCGGCGTGGACTGGTCAGGATTGGAAGCCGAGCGCGTCTCAGGCTGGCACCGCAAGCTGCATATTTTCACCGTGCCGTTTTATTATGTGGAATACGGCCTAGCCCAATTAGGCGCTTTGCAAGTCTGGCGCAACGCTTTGGCTGACCAGGCCAACGCCGTGCGCCGTTACCGCGCCGCACTTGCTTTAGGCAACACGCGCCCACTGCCGGAGCTGTACGCCGCTGCCGGCGCACGGCTGGCGTTTGACCGCGAAACCGTCGGCGAGCTGGCCCAGCTTGTCACCTCGCATTTGTAACCGCACTGCGTAGGGGCAGTCACGGAGACTGGCCCCTACGGTTAAATTTTGCCCTTCTTTGTTCTAACCGGGTATAATCATAACAGAAACCACGAAGACGCCTGGAAAAAGCAATGCATATTGATTGGCAGCAAATAATGGCGATGGCGATTGTCGCGGCGGCAACCGCTGCCGTGGGACGACGGATTTGGAGCCAGATCGCGGCGTTTCGGACAAAGCCCGGCAAAGCGGGTGGCGGCTGCGACGGCTGCCCCAGCGGCGGCGCGGCCAAAAACGCTCAGGCCGTGCCTGCACCGCTGATGCAAATTCAAACCCGCCCGCCGGCGCATCTGCGGCGGCCATCCGCCAAATGAAACGCTGGACCGCCCTGTGTCTCCTGCCGGCCTGCGCGGGCTGCGCCCGTCCAGTCAGCGTCCCTTCCCCGCCGTCTAATGCCCGGTGGCATATCGCGCTGATGCTGGCCCCATTGGCCCCGCGCCAGCTTGATCCCACACAGTTCCGCGTGCAGGTGTCCGACAGCCACGGCAGGCCCGTTTCAGGCGCGTCTGTCACAGTTCATTGGGTAATGCCGGCGATGAATATGGGCCAGAATGACGCAAAAGCAAGCGCAGGCGCGGCGGGCGCTTATGCTGCGACCGGGCGGTTCACGATGCCGGGGCAGTGGCAGGCGACGGTGCAGGTCGACAAAGGGACGCTGCATCAGAGCCAGTCTTTTCCGGTGACGGTGCGATGATGCTTGTTTCGTCGGCTTATTTTCTCGCGCTGGGCCTGGGCCTGGCGAGCGGGTTTTCGCACTGCATCGGCATGTGCGGCATCTTTGTGGTGTCGTATGCGGGTGTGCCGGGTCGCGGCGTGGGGCGGCACTGGCTGTTTCATGGCGGGCGGCTGGCGGCGCTGGCGGCGCTCGGTCTGGGCGGCGGCGCGATTGGAGCGCTGGGGCATCGGTGGGCCTCGGCGCAGGGCATTCTGAGTCTTACCGTGGGGGGCGTGATGCTGGCTCTGGCGCTGGGATTGTCGGGGATCTTCCCGAAGCTGCGGCTGCCGGAGCCGGACGTGCTGGGCGCGGGCGGCGGGCGCGGGCGCCGGCTTTACCTCAAAGTCCTGCAATCCCGAAGTGTCTGGAAGCCGCTGGCAGTGGGCGTGTTTGTCGGCGTTTTGCCCTGCGGCTTAACGTATAACGCCCTGCTGGCGACGTTCACCCTGCGCCCGGTGTCCGGCGCATTTTTGATGCTCTGCTTCGGCCTCGGCACGGTCCCCGGTTTGCTGGCGCTGGGGATGTTCGGCCAAACGCTTTTCGGCGGCCTGCTGACCAAGCTGCCGTTTCGGATTGCGATGACGCGCGTGTCGGCGCTTTTCATGGCCGCGCTCGGCGCAGCGTTTTTGTGGCGCGGCTGGACTGGTTTTTGAGACTTCATTTTAAAACGCCCCCCGCCCCCAATAATGGGGAAGCAAGATCAGAAGCAACAAGACCATGCATAATCTTGTCCGGTTCCCCCATCATTGGGGGTTAGGGGGTCCTTCTTCGGCTTCTAAGAACAGGCTTTTAGGGGCAAGTTGGGTATACTTTAGGAAAGAGCAGCAGTTATAGAGGAAAACACTTGAAGGAAAGCACACTGACATCGGAAGAACGGCGGGATGCGATTGTCGCGGCGGCGGAAGACAAAAAAGCCAACTATATTACGGCCCTGGACCTGCGCGGCAAGACGCTCATCGCCGACTTTTTCATTATCTGCTCGGGAACGTCCAACATTCACATTCGGTCCATTGCCGATGGGGTCATGGAATCCATGGAAAAGCAGGGCATCCGGCAGCGGCGCATTGAAGGCTACTCGGAGGCGACCTGGGTGCTGCTGGACTACGGCGACGCCATTGTCCATGTCATGTCCGAAGAACAGCGCTCGTTCTATGGATTGGAAAAACTTTGGACCGGACAAGCCCCGCCCGCCCGCGAGCCGGACCGGCTGGAAGGCATGGGCGTCGGCGAGTTTGAGGAAGACGAGACGGACGACGACGATGATTACGGCGAGCTGGACGAAGAAGAGGACTCCGAAGACGAAGAATTGGAAGACGCGGCCGTAGATGAGCCGGCGGGCAGGCCGGTCTCGGTCGCGGCGGAGAAGACGCATGGACACGCCGCCTGATCCGCAGTCTCCTCCCGCCCCGCGTCCTGTTCCCACGCCGCGCCCCATTCCTCCTCGCCCGATCTCGGCACGGCCGCCGCGTGACTACGCGGCGGAAGAAGAAGCCGGGCGGCGGCTGACGGCGGCCATGATTGAGTTTCGGCGCGGGCGAATTGCCGAAGCGGAAGCGGCGGTCAAGGCCATTTTAGCCGACCGGCCCACCGATGCCGCCGCTTATGAGCTGCTGGGCGATATTGAAGAAACGCGGGGCGGCTGGGACGCCGCCATTGCCGCCTACCAAAATGCGCTGGCGCATGAGCCGGGCCGGGCGTCGACGGAAGCCAAAGTCGGCAAAGCCGTCCTGCGCCGCGCGGAACAGGCCCGGCAAAAGTCGCTCGGCGTAGCCTATGCGG
>CAXTRL010000221.1:0-6122 GCA_964246575.1 uncultured Armatimonadales bacterium | reverse complement strand
TGATCTAAATTGGCGACCAGCGTATGCTCACCCCGGCCCGACGGCGAGTGGCGGGACAGCGAAGACGTGCGCGGAAAGACGCTTTCCACCATCGCAAGTTCGGCGTCTATGCTCACCCGATCGCCCACTGTCAGCGGGTCGGTGGAGCGGCGCTTTGCAGCCTGCTCAACGCGGCGGGCGTGGCTGTTCGACGTGGAATAGACCAGCTCTTTTTTCAGGTTGCCGCGCAGCTTGCAGACGACAATGCCCGCCGTGTCGGTTTGGACATAATAGTTGCCGCTGTGCGTCCGAAACACCGTGCCTTCAATAAGCAAGAAGAACCCCCGTTTCCGGAAGTATACCCGGACCGACTTCGGTTGAACTCATACTGACTCGGCACGAGGGCAGAAACACTGATTTCCCAGGAGTGCCCAAATATTACTTATAGGAAGTATTACCTAGTAGAAAATACCCGCCGACTTAATCTAGGCACTCTCCGCCCGTTCACAAGCGTGTTACTGCTCTCGCTGGGGTGCAGATTGACAACAAAAGCTTCATGGGGAGCGAGGTTCGGCAGAGCGACAACAGCGATGTCGTTGACAACCGGAGCCGTCAGCGTTTCAACGGCCAGAGGAGCTTCGACAACAGCCTCCCCTGAGTCAGGAAGTCTTTCAACCGTGACCGTGAGCTGTTTCGCTCCGCGCAAAGATGTAACCCCGGAGAGACCTGTGACAGTCAGTTTTGGCCCGTCCACCGTTGACGGCCAAGTTCCGACACTGTGGTTGCCGACCAGAACTTGCACGTTCCCGTCAGCAACGCTGGCAATAGGTGCAAGGCGTATGTCGGATGCCGTTGATACAACACGGTGATCCGCGCCATCCGCGTAAAGTTTGTAAGCCCAATACGCGGAGTGCGGCTTGTTGGTTGCCGGGTCTAAAAGACCATCAATGCTCCCGTTAAAGCAGTTCATCCCGCCCTTCGTGTCCCACCAGCAGCCTTTACAGGCCCCGTCAACGCCTGCCTGCTCTAAATAGTAGAGGTAGCTGGTGATCTCGCCGGGCTGGTACTGCGCGGACTGACCGACAGTTTCGTTGATCTGGATCTTGGAGATCTTGAGCGCCCTGTACTTTGGGTTCTCAGCAATTAGCCGTTTGACCTCGGCAACATCTTGAAGGATCAGCGCCGGATTCGTGTCTTTGTCCAGCTCGTGCCAACTGAGATGATTGACTTCCAGATTATTTGCAACGCAGTAGTCAAGAAAGGCCCGTATCCCGGAGAGGCTGAAAGATGCGTAGCTCGGTCCCTCAATCGGAACGCTCGCCCCCCCCGCTCTGCGAATCGCATGGTAGGCGTGATTGTAAATTTCGTAGAAGTCGGTGATGTTCTTGGAGGGAGCAAATTGATCGCCGCCATTGTCAGGCTCGTTCCATACGTCCCAGATGGTGTCATAGGGCTTCCAGTCCAGTGCAATCGCTTCCACCCGGGCCTCGAACTTGCCCCAGTCCAGTCCTGGCGCGTTGGACTTGTCGTATCCCCAAAGATCGCTGAGAACAACAATCGTCGGCACCCCAAGTGCTTTCAACCGGTCGCGGTCCTCCAGATAATGAAAGCCGAGCCGCCAGATTTTCGGCTGGAGGGCAGACATCATCGCCGTGCTTCCTGCCGCCTCCCCTTGGCCGATAAACCCGCTCACCGATTTGTTGCCCAGCACGGGGCTTGCCGCCATGACCGTGACACTTGGCGGCAGGGAGGTGATTTCAGATTTGATCTGGCGGATCACATAGAGGTCCGTGAGATAGGCGCTCATTGAGCCGGCCCACTGCCACTTGGTCGGTTCCAGAAGAATCTCTATTACCTTTCTGGGGGCAACCGGCAGGCCGGTTGCCGGTTTCCCATCTGCACTGGGTAAGCCGCTGAAACGGTATTTGATCTGCGACAGCGGCGTCGACTCGGGAGTTGTGTAGTCGTCCAGTCCTGAGCCATGGCAGGCATACCCAAAAATCTCACCGGTCGCATCCTTCACGCGCAGGGAAAGAAGGCCGCCCACCGGGCTTGCGGGATCGGCCGCGACGATCCCGCCCAGCCCGACCGCATCCGGCGGGATGAGCTGGTCAACCGGGAACGCAACATAGTCGTTCTTTTCCGCCGTGAACTTGATTTCCGCATGTGCCCCGGAGGGGGAGGCGGTCAGCGAGCCGGAGCTTGTCGTGTCCTGGCCGCCGTCAAAGCGAACAGGCAGAAACGGCGCAGGGCTTGCCATGAAATTGACGAGCGGGTCGATCCGCCACTCCGCGCTGGCTTTCTGGCCCTTCATCACGATGTCAATAGTTTGACCGCTTCCCAGGGCTTTCATCACCGCCTGTGAGGTGACCTTGAGCGGCACCACGTTGAGGCCGCCCATGTCCGCAGCAATGCTGGTCGTTGTCTTTGCAGGCCCGATCAGGGTGGTCACTACCGTTCCGGCAGCCACCCCATGCTGGAACGCGATGCTCAGCGAGCCGTTCACGATCTGCGGCATTGTAGGAGGATCGTCCGCACGAGCAATGCTCACGCCACAGGCGAACAAGGCTACGATGAGAGCAGTTTTAACGGCAGAGGATCGTGGAGTTCGTGTATTCAAGTTCAAATGCTCCTTTCAAGTACGAAAAGCTTCAGAGTGTCGGTTGGACGCACGCGTGTAAGCGGGACTCATCGCGGGAAGAGCGGAAGCCGCTGATCCCGCTCCCGATGTGCGTTCACTATCGCACGCTGAAAGTCATCGTGTATCTGGTCGGCGGCATTGCACCGTCGGTCATGTTCTCTGTCCCCGCCGCAGACGGGAACCCCGGATTGTTAATCGCCGGGCTGGCGGAAGTCGCCGCGACTATTCCGTTACTCACACTCGGGCCGCGCAGCCATTTCACATGGCCGTCGCAGGCCAGAAAGTTCGAGCCGCCTGTGTGGACGCCGGGGATGTACCAGGCGGGCGAGTGGGCGGTGAACGGCGTTGCCATGCTGCCCGTCGCATACACACTGTTGCCGCCCAGGTTGAAGCTCGGATAGCCGATCTGCGCCGCGCTTTGGGCTTCAGCGAAATCCGGTGCGCCGAAATAGTTGACGACGACCCCTTGTACCTCAAAGAGGCAGACGATGTTGGACGGGGCATTGAGCTTAGACAGGGATGTGATGCCAGGATTGTTGCCCCCGTTTAAATCAGAATCAAGCTGCTGGTTGTAGGCGTAAGAAACGGCTGTGGCCGGATACCCAGTCGGAGTGACTGTCGGGTCATCGGGGCAGGTAAATACCTTCGTTGATCTGATAAACGGATAAAGCTGGCTGGCCCATCCGAAACCGCCGTTGCCGCCTGGTCCGTTGTTCTGCTGCACACCGCAGGGAAGAATCTCGTCAGAGTCCTGAGTATACTGGGTGAACGCCAGGCCGATCTGCTTGAGGTTAGATTGGCAGGAGGCGCGGCGGGCGTTCTCACGCACCTTCTGGAACACAGGAAACAAAATCGCTGCGAGAATGGCAATAATAGCGATGACAACGAGTAGCTCGATTAGGGTAAAACCGAATCGGTGGCGGACTTGAGAGTGTGACATTTTTTTCCTCAAAATAAGTCTTGATGTGATAGCAGGTCTTAATGTTAGAGTTTTCCCACCTGCAGGAGACAAGTCAGTTTCGGACGGTTAAGAAACGTGATGCTTCACCTCCTTTTAGTTGATGCCTGCATTCGGCACGGCCGGAACCAGGCTTTCACACGATCCGTCGTTGTCGGGGACCGGCCCCGTGCTGTCTCTTTGAATAAGTGACGGCGCGACTCGTATTTCTCTTCGAGAGTTCTTGGGGCTGCCTAGCAGATCCAGCGCGTTTTCTGCGATCTGGGACGTGTTCTGGTTCAGCGTTGTCAGCGAAGGGCGGGTGAACAAGCTTAAACGGTCGTTATCGAAACCCATGACGCTTAGAGCCTGGGGAACCGGAATCTCATGATCCGCAAGCCACTTCAAAGCCGCCCACGCGCCCGCATCCGAAACTACCAGAATGGCGGTCGGTCTCGGAGTCTGGTTCCATACCTCCGGCATCGCCCGGTAAGCAGCCTCGTGTGCGCTCTCCCAGACCTGAGTGCCGGTTGAAACAACGGTGCCGTGGATGTTTGCCTCGGCAGCGGCCTCTTCAAACCGTTCCCGCCGCGCGATGATGGAGTCCAGGGCGGCCGACTCGTTGACCAGCAGCGTGATGCGCTTGTGTCCAAAGCCAATCAGATGATCCAAAGCAATTCTCACCCCCTCCGCCTCGTCAATGCCGACAAAATCGGTGAGGTGTCGCGGCGTCATCGTATCGATCGCTACCGACCGGTAGCCGCGCTCGGTGCTGACGTCAAGCAGATCTCGCGTCACGCTGACGGGATTTGCGAGAAGAACCAGGCGCATCTCGTCTGGTCCGTATTCAACGCTCTGAAACGCCTCGGATACCCGCTGCGCCTTGTGAACGAAGGTAGTATGCATTCGGTGTCCACGGTCATAACAGACCTGGGCGAACTGTTCTAAAAGATTGCGAAGGATGTCTGAATTGTACTTAGGAACAAAGACCCCGACCCGGTAACTAGAAGTGTTCGGCTTCGGCTTCCGAACCAGTGTCCCTTTGGCGACACGGCGCACCAGAACACCCTCTGCGGCAAGCTCGCCTAAAGCACGGCGGATCGTGATCTGAGAAACGCTTAACCTCCTTGTCAGCGCCTGTTCCGTCCAAAACGGGTCCCCGTCGTTGAAATGATCATCAATGGCTTGACGCATCGCAATCCGCACTTGTGCATACAGCGGCATGTTCTTTGAAGGGTCAAGCGTCAAAAGGTCGTTTATGATTTCAATAGATGGTGTCATTTGTTATGCTAGTATAATAATACCATAGCCTTAAATGTTTGTCAAGGCTATTTTTGTAATACTGGAGATGTCAGTGGTGCATCTGGCAAGCGTAGCATACATCAAGGGATGGTAGCTTTCTCGGTCTCGCGCTTAATAAGCGCGTTCCGCGTGTTCCCAAACCCATTCGTGAATGTCCATACCAGCGCCCCGCAAAACCTACGCGACAGCCCATATTGTTCCGCCGGAGTAATGATACTCTAGTGTCCGGGCGGATTGGGTGCCGGCTTTGCAACAAGGAGCTGATGCCGCGATGCCGACGTGAACGGTGATAAATCATAGCTGCCGTACTTGCTTTCCACAGCAAAGCCATTCACTGCAAGCAAAGCGTCAAGCTCCTGCGGGAAGTAGACGCGCATGGAGAAATCCGAAGTTTCCTCTTTTCCCGTTGCTTCCGAGCGCCAGAACCAGCGAATGTAGTTGATTTGAGAAGCCGCGTCATAGCGCACTTGCTCGAAAACGCTGATCTGCCCGGAGCCATCAGGAGCATTAAAACTGCCTGCCGGATAACGCTGGCTAGGATCGCGGCTCAGAAGCACCAGCGACGGGTTAAAGTAGTCCAGCATAAATCGTCCGTCTTCTGCGAGATGCCGGCGGACGCACGCAAGGCAGCGCCCGAAATCCTGCCAGGTCAACAGGTGCGCGACCGAGTTGTTCGGCAGGAAGATGAGCGAAAATTGCTGTTCTAAATTGAAGTCGGCCATGTCGCCGAGATGCCAGGCAATGGGTAGATTGGCATAAGCGGCCTTCTCGCGGGCCAATGCCAGCATTGCCCCCGAAGCGTCCATGCCTGCGATTTTGGTTCCCTGCTGGGCAACCGGCAGCGTCAGCCGCCCGCTCCCGCAGGCAAGTTCCAGGGCCGGGCCGCCGCACTGCGCGGCCTGTTGTTTCCAGAACGCGGCGTCACTGCTGCCGAAGTGCTGGACCGTCAGTGCGTCATACCGCCGCGCGCCTTCGTAGATGTCTGCCATAGCGACAATGATACCCCGGACGGGCGAAAGCATTGCGGCAATTTTCGGCGGCGGTATCAAGAACATGATATTCTTTTGGAGAAAATGTCGTTTTATATAAAAAATGTGGTATGATAAGAATAACAGTTTAATTATCCGCTTGTTCTCGCTTGTTTGCGCCTCCCGTCTTGTTTTGTCCGTTTTTGCGCCTGGCCGAGAAAGTGCGAAGTCTTTTTTTGACTTCCGTGCGTGAGTGGAGATTTGGATTGCGCCGCCTGTAAAAAAATCACAGACG
>CAXTRL010000220.1:0-6139 GCA_964246575.1 uncultured Armatimonadales bacterium | reverse complement strand
ATGAAGTCTCGCGCCCCACGTGGAAGCGCGGCACGGCGGCAGTGTAGGACGCAGCGCCCAGAACATGGAGTTCCGGGCGCTTTTCTTATGCCAGATATCCCGCTACTTCTGCCCTGTCCCGGCTGTCATAGGCAACGCGGTTGGAAAGTATCACGGTGCGGTTGGTTTCGGCCCATCCGGCAAGCGCCGACAGCGGCTCATTCAAAGTTACGCCAAGCGGCGTCAGCTCATATTCCACGCGCACCGGCACTTCGGGATATACGGTTCGGTCTACCAAGCCGTCGCGTTCCAATTGGCGCAAAGTCTGGGTCAGCATTCGCTGAGAGATGCCGTCAATGGACCGACGCAGCTCGCTGAAGCGCATCCGGCCGCCCCTCAGCAAAATCACGACAAGAACGCTCCATTTGTCCCCCACCCGGTCCAGAACATCGCGCAGCGGGCATTCCGAGCGCTCTTCCTGCGGCGCATCCGGCGCAACATAAGGCGGTCTAACGCCAGGGGCGACCACAACTCTTCTGGTCTTGTTCAAAGTGATCATGTTTGTACCTCCACCAGTTACCTTGAAGTAACTTGGTTGTAAATAAGTGCCGTCTTGACGGCATTCATTCTATAGTGTACCATAGTTACTGGAAGTTACCTGCTTCTAATTAAGAACTGCAAAGAAATAGGAGAAGATTATGATTGCTGTTACGGGAGCCACAGGCAAGCTGGGCCGCCTTGTTGTTGCAGGACTGCTGGAGAAAGTCCCGGCGTCGGAGATCATCGCCGCCGTGCGGACGCCGGAAAAAGCAGCGGATTTGGCCGCGCTTGGCGTTCAAGTCCGGGAAGCCGATTACACGAAGCCGGAAACGTGGGCGTCGGCGCTGGCCGGGGCAGACAAAGTGCTGCTGATTTCCGGCAATGACGTCGGCGGGGACCGGGTCACCCAGCACCAGGCCGTCATTGATGCCGCGAAAAGTGCAGGCGTCACGCTGCTGGCTTATACCAGCATTCTGCACGCTGACTCGTCAGCGCTGAAGCTGGCCGAGACCCATAAAAAGACAGAAGAAAACATCAAAAACTCCGGCCTGCCGTTTGTGTTCCTACGCAACGGCTGGTACTTTGAGAACCAGACTGCGGCGCTCGGTCCAGCCATTCAGCACGGGGCTGTTCTGGGCGCAGCCGGCGACGGGCGCTTTGCATCGGCGGCTACTGCGGATTACGCGGCGGCGGCGGTTGCAGTGCTGACGGCCTCCGGTCAGGAAAACAAAATCTATGAGTTGGCCGGGGATGCGCCCTACACGTTGGCGGAACTAGCGACGGAAGTGTCAAAGCAAAGCGGGAAGCCTGTGGCCTACAACAACCTGCCGCCGGAAGGCTATCAAAATGCCCTAGTCGGCTTTGGCATTCCCGCGTTCATGGCGGAGTATCTGGTGGATGCGGAGGCAGGCGCGACAAACGGCGAGCTGGACGATACTTCACATGAGCTGCACACGCTAATTGGACGCCCAACGGCGACGCTGGCAGAGGCCGTGGCTGCGGCGCTGAGATAGCGGCGTAGGGGCAGGCCTCCGTGCCTGCCCTTTTACTTTCCGTGCTTTTCCTTTTCCGTGCCTGCCCTTCAGTTGAAGAAGGGCGCACACGGGGGTGCGTCCCTACTTTAAGGCTTCTTCCGCTTCCAACTCGCGCAGGAGCGGCTCGGCGCGGGCGACGAGTTCGCCTTTGCGTGAGCGCAGGGTTTCGCGGGTCTCGCAGTAGACTGCCAGGGCTTCCAAAGGGCTGAGGGCTTCGGTTAAGAGCTTGGAGCGGACGGCGTCGGTATCGCGGACGATGTCTTTGGACAGGGACACGGTTAAAAACGCGGCCCCAAGCGCGGCCCGGAGGTCGGCGTCTCGGACGGCGGCTTGCTGCTCGGAGTTGATCTTGTAAGAAACTTTGACGATGGCGTCGTCAATGTTTTCTTTGCGAATCGCAGAAACAATCGCGCCGGTGGGGTCGTCGCCGGCCTCGGTAGCGTCAATGTTGATCTCGACAAAGGGGCGGGTTTTGACGAGGACGTGCTTGACTTCCGTGGCTCCTTTTGCGAGGTCTACCAGCGCAAAGCCTTTGTCTTCGGAACGCTCGCCGAAGTCAATCCGCTCGACGGAGCCGCTATACACAACAGGCGGCTGCTTGCCTTTGTTGAGGTCTTGGTAGCGGTGGATGTGTCCGAGGGCGACGTAATCAAACGGCGCTTGCGTCAGAGCGGAAAGCGGCACTTCCGGCTCATTAGTCAAATACCCGACTTGATTGGCGCTGAGCTTGGCGTTGGTGACCGAAAAGTGGCCCATCAGCACCGTCGGCAGGTCCGGGTCGCAAGCCCCCGCCAGTTGGTCAATCCCCGACGTGTAGCGGTCCACGATAAGCTGGGTCGTTTCCTGAACGCCTTTGTCTTTGTTTTCTTCCCGCGACAGCACCAGGCTTTTAATCAGGTACGGCATGGCGGCAATCTGGACGGCGCGGCCAAGTTTGGTCGTCACGACTTCAAGGCCAGGCCGGTCAAAGACGCGCAGGTTGTCACCGGCCAGCGCCCCAAAGATTTCAATGGCATTGGCCCGGCCTTTAGTGTTTGGGATGTCGTGGTTCCCGGCCAGCAGGACGACCGGCACATCCGCCCTCGTCAGCTTGGCGAGGCACTGGGCAAATTCCCGCTGATGGGTCTGGTTCGGGTCGCGCGTTTTATAAGCATCGCCGGAAAAAACGGCAAGCTCCACGCCCGCTTCCAGGGCGATGTCAATGGCCTGCACCAGCGCGTTGCGGAAATCAATCAGGCGCGACGGCAGGCCGGTAGCGGGATCAAAGCGGCCATAGTTTTCGACGCCGAAATGAACGTCGCCAAAGTGCATGATGCGAATGGGCTGAGGCATAGTTACCTCAAAGTATACCCGCCGCCAAACACTTTTCAGGCCGCCAAACGCTGCGGCTGAGGCAGCGCATCTTCTTGGAGCATCCGCAGAAAAACAGAAACAATTTGGGGGTCGAAGTGGGTTCCCGCCAGGCTTTGGAGATGATCCAGAACACGCTCGCGCGGCCAGGCGGCGCGATAAGGCCGGTCAGAAGACAGAGCATCCCAAACGTCCACCAGTGCGAACAAGCGGGCCGCCAGCGGGATATCGCTGCCGCACAGCCCCTGCGGGTAGCCGGTGCCGTCCCACTTCTCGTGGTGGCAGTACGGAATGTCGAGCGCCGGATGCAGAAACTCCGTCGGCGCGAGCATTTCGTAGGCCAGGGCTGGGTGACGGCGCATGATGGTCCACTCATCGTCGTCCAGCGGGCCAGGCTTCAGCAGGATGCTGTCCGGAACGCCCATTTTGCCGATGTCGTGCAGAAGCGCCCCGCGCCGGACATGCAGCATCCGGTCTTCCGGCATATCGGCGGCGCGGGCGAGGCGCAGAGTCATTTCGGTGACGCGGCGTGAATGGCCCTCAGTTTCATGATCGCGCAGGTCTAGGGCGCGGGACCAGCCTTCAATGGTGGCATCGTAGGAGTGCAGCAGATCGGTGTTCAGCGCCAAAATGCTTTCTTCGGCGCGTTTCCTTTCGGTGATGTCGCGGACCAGCACCTGAGCTGCCGGTTTTCCTTGATAGGTAATCATGCTGCTCACGGCTTCGACGTCCAGGACCCGGCCGTCAAGCCGGAGATACTTAAGCTGAACCAGCGGATTGGCTTTGCCGGCATTGTTGTGGCTGAGACGCTGACGCACGAGTACAAGGCTCTCCGGGTGGACAAAGTTAAGAGTGGTCAGGCCGATCAGGTCTTCTGCGCTTTCTGCGCCGAGCAGGCGGACCATTGCGGCGTTGACATACCGCAGCCCATTTTCCGAATAAACAAAGACCGCTTCCGGCGAACATTCTACAAGGCCGCGGTAGCGGGTCTCGCTGTCCCGCAGGGAAGCTTCTGCATGCTTGCGCTCGGTGATGCACCGAAAGGTGACAACAGCGCCGACAATGCCGGCGTCTTCCGACAGCGGTGTGCTGATATATTCTACATCGACCGCCATACCGTCTTTGTGCCAAAAAACTTCTTCCACGCTCTGACACGCCGCGCCGCTGCGAATGCAGCCATAAATCGGGCATTCGTCTACCGGGTACACGCTGCCGTCGGCGCGGCTGTGATGCAGAAGCGCGTGCATCGGCCGGCCAATCAGCTCGGAAACTTCGTAGCCAAGCATCCGGGCGGCAGCCGGGTTCACAAACTGGGTGATGCCATGAAGGTCAAGTCCATAAATGCCTTCCCCAGCCGAATTCAGCAGCAGCTCATTCTGCCGCTGCATGGCAGCAAGCGCTTGTGTCCGCTGCGCCACCTGCGTTTCCAGCGTCTCGTTAGACTGGGTCAGTTTCTTTTCCGCGCCTTCAAGCTGGGATTGCCGCAAGCTGATTTGGTACATTTCGTGGAGGCTTTGCCGGCAGGAAATCAGCAGAAATACATCCTCAAAGGCAACCCAGCCCACATGCTCGGCGGTGAGCCAGGGCGAAGCCGCCGCCAGGCCGTATACGGACTGCGGCCAGAATATCCCGCGCAGCAGATGGTCCGTGGCTGTCACCAGCGTGGCCGATGCGATGACCCGCCAGTCCCGGTAGAACGCCAGAAATGCCAGCGATCCAAAAATATGAAAGTGCGTTTCCACCCGTCCGCCGGTCACATGAATCAGCAGCGCGGACATCAAAAGCTGCGACACGGCGATGACCTGCCGGGTCAAGACGCGGCCCGGAGCAAGCAGCGCGAGGCCAATTGGGAACACGCTCAGCAGGCCGCCTAAAAAGAGGGCCGCCCAGACATGCGGATGCACCTGGCTTGCCGTGCCGGCCCAGGTGCGCGGGGAAAGCACGCAGGCGGCGACCACTGCGCCCGCCCATTGGATCGCCATCAGCCCGGCAAACAGCCGGTCCGTGCGAACATAAATCGCCTGCCGCTGGGCGTTAAAGATGGTCTGGGCCTGAGCATGTTCAGCCGCAGACACTTCAGCCGCAGACGTTGCGGAAGACGCTAAGGAAGCCACGATGCGCCTCCCGTCCCCAAAGTTTTTGTTCGGCACGCAGTCAAAGGGCAGCGATAAAGAGGGCAGCCATACACAGGCTGCTGCGCCGATTTCTCTTTGCTTTGGGCATCCGGCCCTGCTTCCAGCAGTGCGGCCACGGCAAACAAGCCGGCGTTGTCGCCTTCATGGCCGCGTCCGCCTGTCAGCCCGCCCCCATACAGCAAGCGCCCGGAGGCAGCATACAGCAGCGTCTCGCCCGACGTGGCCGCGCCGAAGCGCCGAGCGGCTTCTCCGTTGTCGTCCACACAAACTTTAATGCCTGGAATGGCGGATGCCTGCCGCCACAAGTCTGTTTTCACCCACGTTTCCGTGCATCCGGGCGGCTTCAAGAAGAACACCCATACAGCGGCGCGGTTCGGGCAAAGCGCCATTAAATGGTTCAGCTCGCTGAGGCTGGCCCGGCTGCACGGACACTGCGGATGAACCAGCATGACCAGTGTCGGCTTGGCAGGATTTAATGGGACAGACGATGGCTGCCACTGCGCCGGCGGATGCCCGGAAGCGCCGGCGGCCTGGTCACGCTTGCCGAGGCAGGCAAATCCCAGCACGGCGCAGCCCAGCCACAGCAGGGCTGCAATCAATAACAAGGAGGCAGGAAGTTTTGGTGGTATGGAAAGTCTCGGCGGCATAAAGCAGGGTTTTTCTAAACGGCGGCCATTCAGCAAAGATGAGACGGCCACGAAGCTTGGCAAAAAGTTCTACCATGTTATCGGCACAAGCTTTACGATTATTCATAGCGTTTACGTATGATAAGACGATCGCCGTGCTATGCCCGCGTTGACACGCTTCACAGGAATACGCTATAATTGCAGCAGAAAGGGGCCATCTTTATTATGGTTCTTACCTGGGATCAGGACCCGCGCGAGCTGTACGCGGGCATCAAAATTGGGAGCGGCATTGAGCGGCTTCTCGGCGGCGAGCTTACGGTTCATACCGACGAAGCCCGCAGCACCGAAGGCGAGTTCCCGGAGCGAAATCTCCGCATTTTAGCCGAACAGGGCCTGCTTGGCATGAAAATCCCGACCGAGTACGGCGGCCTGGGGCTGGACACGCTGAACGTCACGTATGCCGTGGAGCAGATCG
>CAXTRL010000219.1:0-6165 GCA_964246575.1 uncultured Armatimonadales bacterium | reverse complement strand
GCGGCTGGCCTGGAGTGATGATGGGGTTCACTTTGTCCCGGAAGACAAGCCGACGCTGACTGGGCACGGGGAATTAGAGTCGTTCGGGATTGAAGACAGCCGGGTCTGCGAAATGGACGGGCGCTATTACTTGACCTACACCGCCGTCTCGCCGAACGGGGTGGGGGTCGGCATGAGCAGCACCGAAGATTGGGAAACTTTCACGCCGCACGGCATGATTATCCCACCGTCCAACAAAGACTGTGCCTTGTTCCCGCAGAAAGTCGGCGGCGAGTATCTGTGCCTGCACCGGCCTTCCAACATCTACATCGGCGGCAACTATATCTGGCTGGCCCGGTCGCCGGACCTCAACCACTGGGGCCAAAACCAGTGCATCGCCCATTCCCGGCCTGGAATGTGGGACTCGGCCCGGATTGGGGCGGGCGCGGAGCCGATCCTGACCGAGCGCGGGTGGCTTGCGATCTACCACGGTGCAAACGAGCAGTCCCGCTACTGTTTGGGAGCGCTGCTTCTCGATAAAGACGACCCCAGCAAAGTGCTGGCCCGGTCGTCTGAACCGATCATGGAGCCGTCGGCCCCCTATGAGCTGACCGGCTTCTTCGGCAACGTCGTGTTCACCAACGGCCATGTGCAGGACGGCGACACGATCACGATGTACTACGGCGCGTCCGACGAAGTCATCTGCGGCGCGTTCTTGTCGGTCCAGGAGATTTTAGACACGTTATAGGACCCCTCCCGCTCGTACCTCGCTCCCTCCCCGAAGCGGAGAGGGAAAAAGGCTTTGGAAGGCAGCGGAAGCGTTCTCTTCTGCTCCTCACTCCATACCCTCTCCGCTTCGGGGAGGGAGCGAGGTACGAGCGGGAGGGGTTCTATAATGCACGAGGCTTGCGCCGGGCCTTCCAGGCCAGACCGCCAAGCAGGAGCAGGCCGAAAGAGACCAGCGAGGACGCTTCCGGCACGGCCTGGGCAGTGATCATCAGCGGGGTGCCGTCGGGGTTCAGGAACGGGTCCACGCCGTTGATCTGATGAAACAGTTCAAAGGGTGCGCCATCAGGGGTGATAACAGGCGTGCCGGCTTTCTGAAAAACAGTCAGCCCAAAGGTCGGATCGGTCGCATGGATGCCGAGCTGCGGCAGCGTGGAAATGACAAAGTCATTGGTGTCGCTGAAGGTCCATCCTGCCGGCAGGACGCCGCTTGCAATTTGGCGGAAATCTGGGCTGGCTTCAATGCTGGAATTGCTGAAGCTGTAGATGGTATAGTTGTTGTTTGGATCGGGTCCAACATTGCTGAACCCAGTGATGCTGAAAAGATAGGCCTCATAAAAAACCGCCTGTCCTCCCAGGGTGCCGGTGCCTGACCCGTTTGGGGTAAAGGTCAGTGTGGGGGGCGTCTGCGCTTGAGCGGCGGCTGTCAGGGACGCCGCAGCGACCGAGAGAAAAACAACGGGCACGAGTAATGGTAATCGGCGGTGCATAAGTTTCTCCTGTCGTTTCTTTTTTTGTGACGTCGGTACTCTGAGCGCCCCGGTGCTGCCTTGCAGTCAGCAAGATATTGTAGCATAATTCTCAATGTACAACCATTAAAGCACATGATTTTATTATGAGACGAAACCCATTTGCTGCCGAAACCGGCGCTGCACTCAGCGGTCCGCTCCAATTCTTCACGGACAGGGAGCATTACCTGGAGGCTTTCGAGCGCCATCTCCAGGCGGCGAATGTGGACGACAGCCAGATTCTGGTATTCTACGGCGTCGGCGGGGCCGGGAAAACGACGCTGGTGCAGAAGCTGTGCGCGGGTCTGGATAGTCTGCCCTCGCCGCTGCCTTATGCCCGGTTCAACTTAGACAACATCGCCGACCAGACGCAAGCGTACCGCGAAGTGCTGCTGCGCCTGCGGGCGGACTTGGAAAACAATTTTCACCTCTCTTTTCCCCGGTTTGACCTCGGCCTGGCCGTGATTCTCGCCCGCGATGGCGGCAGCCCGCCGCCGATGCTGAAAATCAACCCACATCTCGCCGGCGTGTTTGATGCCGCGCTGGAATTCACGCCGTCGTTCCTGAAAGCTACGACACGCCTGCTGGAAACCGAAATGAAGCAGGTCATCAAAAAATCAGACAAGCTGGAACAGTGGGTCCGGCGCGTCGGCGGCACGGAAGAAGTGGTGGCATTCAGTCAGGCGCTGATGCAGGACGAGCAGATCATTCAAGACGAGCTGATTCGGCGCTTTTCCCAGGACCTGTCGGCGCTGCCGGAGCGTCCCGGACGGGCCTGCCGAGGCGTTCTCTTTTTAGACACCTATGAAGCGCTCTGGACCGGGCGCGAAAGCGGGCAGTCGGCCCAGGCGCGTCTGCTTGACGGCTGGGTGCGGTGTTTGGCCGAATACTGCCTGGCGTCGGGAATTCTGCTTGTCATCACAGGCCGCGACCGTTTAAGCTGGGACGCTGACCCGGACTGGGACGGCTACCTAGACCAGCATCTGCTGGGCGGCGTTTCCGCGTATGATGCCCAAGACTTTTTGTGCCGGCGCGGGATCGGCCCGCCGCCGTCTGCGGCGTCCGAGCCGCTTCAGCGGGCCATTCTGCGCTGCGCGGATGCCGGCGCGGCGATTCCGTCGTGCCATCTTCTGACACTTGCGCTTTGCGCCGACATTGTGCTGAACACGCGCCGCGCCGAAGGCGGCAAAGACCCGTCTCCTAGCTTGTTTTTGACCATACCCTCCGCTCAGATCGCCGGGGCGCTGGCAACCCGCTTTCTGAAGTCCCTGCACTCTCGGAATTTAGAACTTTGGGTGGAAGCGCTGAGCTTGACGCCACGTTTTGACGAAACGGCGGCCCTGACCCTGGACAACGACCGGCAGTACCACAACGGGCGGGCAGGCTGGGAGCAGATTTCTGGGTATTCGTTCATCATTGCCGACGGCAGCGGCTTTTACAGAATCCACCGGACCATGCGCGAGGCCCTGCGGTCACGCCTGCGCCCGGACGCGAATCAGGGGCAGCACGCCTGGTTCCAGCGGCACTGGCACCGGCGCGGGGAATTCGCGCTGGCATTCTATCACCAGTGGTGCGACGACCCGCAGGCGGCCCTTTCCGAATGGGTCGCGCAGCATCAGGAGTGGATCAACACGGCGCAGATCTCCGACGCCCGCCTGCTGCTGACCCAGTGGGCAGAGATTGGACTGGACAACGACGATCGCAGCCTTCTGTCCGACTTGGAGTGGGCGGCGACCCATCTGGCGCTGGGGCAGGCGATGCTGAAAACGCCGGTCCTGCCCCGCCAGAACATTCTCAGCCGTGCCGCCGAGCATTTCGAGGCCGCACTCACGGTTTACACGGATGACGACGCCCCCGAGCGCTGGGCCGACGCGCAGATGGGTTTGGGCTTGTGTCTGCTGGCGCTGCCGACCGGCGACCGGGGCGAGCATCTGTATCAGGCCATGAGCTACCTGCAAAACGCACTGGGAACTTACACGGCGGAAGGAAATCCGGAAGCCTGGTCTGCGGCTCAAAATCATCTCGGCATCGTCTTCGCCCGCCTGCCGGACGGCAACGACGCGGAAAACCAGCAGCGGGCGCTGGCCTGCTTTGAGGCGGCGGTTCAAGTCTGGACTGAAACCGAGCATCCGAAGATTTGGGCACGCGGTCAGCACAATTTAGGCGTCACTTACTTGGAGCTGCCTGATGGGGAGGTCGCTGAAAACCGCCACCGGGCGATTCACTACTTCGAGGCGGCGCTGCGGGTACGCACTCAGGAAGCGTTCCCAAGCGGCTGGGCGCTGACCCAGTTCAACTTAGGAGAAACGTATTTTGCGCTGGCTGCTCTGCCGGAAGAAGACTCGGCCCAGCGGCGGCATGAGGCTATTGCACGTTTCGAGGCTGCCCTGGAAGTCTACACGCAGGCGGATTTTCCGGAGTTCTGGGCTGAAACGCAGAACAGCCTCGGCTGCGTCTGGCAGCAAATGCCAGCAGAAAACAGCGCCAAGCTTTTAACACCTGAAAATCTGCACCGCGCCCTTTCGTTCTACCAAGCCTCTCTCGACGTTTGGAATGAAGCGGATTATCCCGGAGACTGGGCCAAAGTCCAGCAAAATCTGGCCGAAACTTGGCAGCTTCTCGCACGCGCTGCTTCCGCGCCGGACGCGCTTCAATCAGCCCGCGCCGCCTATCGTGCGGCGCAAAAGGGCTTCCAAGCCGTTGGCCTGCAAGAAAAAGCCGCAGCTTGCACCCAAGCTCTGGAAGCGCTCGCGTCTTCTTCCAGCCTTAGCCTGCCGCCAGCGTGAGGGCATACACCGCCGCCGCGCCGGCGGCTTTGAGCGTCACGCTGCACTCGTACAAACTGCTGCCGCTGGTCACGACATCATCCATCAGCAGCAGCGTTTTTCCTGCCACCCACTCCGTTTGTTTGACGGCAAATACGCCGTGTAAATTCGTTCGCCGCGCTTCCGCGCTGAGGCCGACCTGCGGGCGGGTGGGGCGGATGCGAACGAGGGCGTTTGGAGAAGTCGGCAGACCCAGTTCGCTGCCGACAACCTGCGCCAGCCGCGCCGACTGGTTGTACCCGCGCTGCCGCTGCCGGACTGGGTGCATCGGGACGGCTAAGAGCGCGTCAAACTGAAGGTCGTTCAGTGCGGACGCTTGCTCGCGGGCGTAGGCCGCCAAAAGCCGTCCCAAAGGGCCGGCAAGCTGAGGCCGTTCTCGGTACTTGAACTGATGTATGGCATGGCGCAGGACGCCGTCATACGCGCCCAGCGACCTCGCCCGGACAAACGCCGGGCGGCGTCGGCGGCAGTCGGCGCATCCGCTGTCGTCCGGCGCAAGCGTCTGGCCGCAGACCGCACAGAACGGCGCAGCTATCGGGATGATTTGTGCCGCGCACCCGCCGCACAGGCCGGACTCGCCGAGCGTGTTGCAAACAAGGCAGCGCGGCGGGTACAGCAGGGATAAAAACGGGTCAAAAAGAGCGGCAAGCATGGGGAACCCCTTCCGTGGGTGGATATAGGTAGGAAAACCCGACAGGTTACGAACCCGGCACTGGAAGTGCCGGGCTACTCGCGTATGAAAGTGTCTCCGATACGCAGTAATCAGAATGATATACGCAGTAATGCCGTCCTCGGCATACACTGAAGATAACCCCGTCGCTTATGGCATTTAGTCCCGCAGGGACTTTCATTCAACAGTAGCCTGGCACTTCCAGTGCCGGGTTCGTAATCTACGATTTTGCTTCGTCCATCGCCTCAAAATACGCGATTTCTTGGAAGGCGCGGTAGCGGGCGGCGATGTCGGCGTCGCTGAGAGTTCGCAGGCGGTTCAACGAAAAATCTTCGACGTTGTAAGAGGCCATGACACTGCCGTAGATGACGGCGCGGCGCAGGGTCGCGAACGACGTGTCGTTTTGGGACGCGACGTAGCCGATAAAGCCGCCGGCAAACGAGTCGCCTGCGCCGGTCGGGTCGGCGATTTCTTCCAGCGGGTAGGAAGGCGCGGCGAAGTGCTGGTTTCCGCTGAACAAGAGCGCCCCATGCTCACCTTTTTTGATGATGACGGTCTTGGGTCCGAGCGCCATCAAAGCTTTGGCGGCTTTGATGACCGACAGTTCGCCGGTCAACTGCCGCGCTTCGGCGTCGTTCATAAACGCAATATCCACGCGCTTTAGAACTTCTAAGAGGGCGTCGCGCTTGCCTTCAATCCAGAAGTTCATCGTGTCGCAGACGGTCAGCGCCGGGTTTTCCACTTGGGACAAGACTTCAAGCTGCAGCGATGGATCGATGTTGGCGAGAAACACATACTTGGCCTGCTTATAGCTTGGGGGCAGCGACGGCTGGAAATTGGCGAAGACGTTGAGCTGCGTGTCCAGCGTGTGTGCGATGTTCAGGTCAAAATCGTAGTAGCCCGCCCAGCGGAACGTCTTGCCGCCGGGGACGATCTGCACGCCCGCGAGATCAATCCCACGCGACTTCAGGAAGTCTAAGTGCGCCGGCGGGAAGTCGTCGCCGACTACGCCCACAAGCTGCACCGGGGCGAAGAACGACGCCGCGACGCCGGAGTAATCGGCGGCCCCGCCCAGCGTGTCCTTGACTTCTCCGGTTGGCGTCTTCACCGAATCCAAAGCCATTGAGCCGACAATCAAAACAGGCGATGCAGACATAAATTCTTCTCCAATATCAGT
>CAXTRL010000218.1:0-6189 GCA_964246575.1 uncultured Armatimonadales bacterium | reverse complement strand
ATCACGACCAGCGCTAGGCCGATAAACGGCCCCAGCAAGGCCACGATCTGCTGCCAGGAGCGCGGGTTTTGGCGGGTCTGCGGGTCTTCCGGCATGGCGCGGGCCGGCGTGCTGACACTCATGGGCGGGTTCTTTCTGACAAGGACCACGCAATGAATTGCATGGCTGAAAGGCGCTTCGCGCCGGCTGTCCTGCAGACAGAAGACCAACAGCATTAAACTAGAAGCATTGGCCGTGACTTTCGTTTGTCCGCAGGACAACCAGCCGCAGGCTATTCAGCCACGGATTTCAATCCGTGGCTTACCGACTTACTTCAAATACTGGTCAATCGGCGGGTTGAGATATTCCTGCATGTCCGGCTGGCCCATGTTGGCGGCGGTCGCCAGGGCGACGCCGGTGTCCACGCTTTTCGGGACGGTCTTGCCTTGCACGGCTGCGACCACTGTGGTCACGCCGATTTCGCCCATCTTGAACGGGTTCTGCACGACCAGCCCTTGAATCTCGCCCGCCTTCAGCGCCGCAACTAAATCCGGGGCGGCGTCAAAGCCGACAAACTTGACTTTGCCGAGCTTATTGCCGTCTTTGAGCGCCAGCCGCATCCCGCGCGTGTTGGTTTCGTTGGACGCGAACACGCCGTCAGTCTGAGCGCCGAAGCGGGCCAGCAGGTTTTGGGACGTCTTGTATGCCGTATCCGTGGTCGGGCCGCCGTACTGGTTAGAAGATAAGACCGTGATGCCGGGGTACTTCCCGATGGCCGTCAAGAAGCCCTGCTCACGGGCTTCGGTGCTGGCGGACCCCTGCGCGTAGGCCAGCACAAGCACCTTGCCCTTGCCGTTCAGCAGTTTGCCCATGTCGTCGCCGGCCAGCTCGCCGCCTTTCTCATTGTTGGTCGCGCAGAACGACGAATACGCCGCGCCGTTCAGCGACGAGTCGATAATAACGACCGGGATTTTGTGCGAGGCCGCATCCTGCACCGGGGTTACCAGCGCGGTTTTGTCCAGCGGGGCCAGCACCATGCCGGACACATGCTGGGTGACGAATGTTTCGACAATGTTGACCTGGCCGTTGCGGTCGTCTTCTTTTTCCGGGCCTTTCCAGAGAACATTGATGCTGGTGCCCTGCTTCGCCAAGTCCGCCTGCGCTTTCAGTGCGCCGGCATGGATGGACTTCCAGTATTCATGGGACGTGCCTTTAGGAATGACCGCGATTTGCAGGGTTTGACCGCCCGCTGCCGACGTGCTGCCGCTGCTTGCCCCGCTGCCACCGGTATTGGACGCGGCGTTGTGCTGCCCGCAGCCTGCCATCAGCGCCGCGAGGGCGGCGACGGCAAGGCTGACTTCGAATTTGTATCCAATGTGTGCTGTGCTTCTATGCATTTGATGCTCCTTGTGATTTGTTTTGGGCGCTGCCCTACCCTGCCAGCGCAAGCTGGCCGACCTTTTCGGGCGTGGCTTCGCCGCGCGACAACTGCCCGGCGATGCGTCCGTCGCGCACGACGATGATCCGGTCGGCCATGCCCAGCACTTCCGGCAGCTCCGACGAGATCATCAAAACGGCGACGCCCTGTGCGGCGAGGTCATTCATAATGCCGTAAATCTCGCGCTTGGCCCCGACATCAATCCCACGCGTCGGCTCATCTAAAATCAGCAGCTTCAAGGGCGTTTGGAGCCACTTGCCCAGCACCACTTTCTGCTGGTTGCCGCCCGACAAGTTGCCGACCCGCTGCTCCACCGACGGCGTCCGCACCTGCAAGCGCCGAACACTTTCCCTGGCTTCCGCCCGCTCCGCGCCGCGCCGGACAAAGCCGAGCTGCGCGACTTTGCCTAAAGACGCCAGCGAAATGTTTTCTCGAATCGGCAGGCTGAGGATGACGCCCTGTTCTTTGCGGTCTTCGGTGACAAAGCCGATGCCGGCCCGGATGGCGTCGTTGGGAGAGCGAGGGCGAAACAGGCGGCCGTCCAGACGCAAGGCGCCGGTGGTCCATTTGTCCGCCCCGAATAAGCAGCGGGCGATTTCCGTCCGGCCCGAGCCGACCAGGCCCGCCAGCGCGACGACTTCGCCGGCATGGACCGTAAAGCTGATGTCGTCCAAAACGCCCCGGCGGCTCAAGTTTTGGACTTCCAAAACGGGGCGGCCCGGCTCGGTCAAGACTTTCGGGTAGGTTTCGTCCAGCTCGCGCCCGACCATGAGCTTGACCACGTCGTCCCGGCTGATCTCGCCTACGGGGGCAAACCCAACGATTTTGCCGTCCCGCAGCACGGTGACGGCGTCGGCGATTTGGAACACTTCGTCCATCCGGTGCGAGATATACACAATGCCGATCCCCTGCGATTGCAGGCGGCGGATCAAGCGCCACAAGTTTTCCAGCTCATGCGCCGTGAGCGTCGCCGACGGCTCATCCATCGCCAGCACCCGCGCCCGGCGGCTGGTGGCTTTGGCGATTTCCACCATCTGCCGCTGGGCGACCGAAAGCCGGCTGACCGGGGTGCGGACATCCAGCGCCATGCCGAGATCGGTCATCAGCGCCGACGCTTCCCGGCGCATCCGCCGTCCGTCAATCCAGCCCGGCGCAAGGCGCGGCTCCCGGCCCAAAAAAATGTTCTCGGCAACAGACAGATGCGGGGCCAGATTCAGCTCTTGGTAGATAATGCCGATGCCCAGGTCCATCGCCTGCTGCGGCGTCTGGATGTCCACGTCTTTGCCGTCCAAAGAAATGGTCCCGGCGTCGGCTTTGAGCGCCCCGGCGAGAATTTTCATCAGCGTGGACTTGCCTGCGCCGTTTTCGCCCATCAGCGCCAGCACTTGTCCGGGCAGGACCGACAGCGAAACATCGTCCAAAACGCGCACGCCGGGAAACGATTTGCGGATGCCGCGCATTTCCAGGATCGGCACGGCGGAAGCGGCAGGCGCGTTATTAGGTGTCACAGGCATAGAAGCGCAATTATCCCTTTCCTCCCTATTTTCCTGCTTTGCGCCTGATGGTGAGGGGAAAACCAACAAAAAATGCCCGGCCTCCTCTGAGACCGGGCGTTTTGGTGTCTGGCTTGACTTCCGGCTAGTTTGACTTTTTCAGAGTTTCCGCTGCCATCTTCTTGACGCTGGGGTCGCCGGACTGCGCCGCCTTTTGCAAGGCGGCTTTGGCCTGGTCGGCATGGCCGAACTTGATCCGCTCCGCCGGGCTTAACTTGTGCCAACCGACCCCATAGTAATAGTTCGCTAATGCGTTGTCCGGGGCCAACTGCAAGGCTTTTCCATACTCCGCCATCGCCTCTGTGTCTTGACCTGTGCCTGCCCAGCCTGGCGTCGTGTTGTAGACCATGCCTCGTGCAATGTGCAGGGCCACCGCCAGCGCCGCCGGTTCCGGCACATCAGGCGAGAAGTGGCTGTCTGCCCTAATCTGGTCGCCGTCATGGACAATCGGCGTTTCCGGGTGCGGACCTACATCCGGCAAATTCGGCAGCGCCTGGTTATAAACGGTGACCGCCTGCGCCCATTGCCCGGACTTCAGCAGCAACTGGGCATAGGGCAGAAGATTACGCGGCTGTCCGCCGGCGGCTATTGCACGATACTCTTGCAATGCTTCCTGATCCTTGCCCTGCGCGGCGAGGGCCGCCGCTAAATTCTCTTTAGACACGCCGTCCACTGGGAGCAAGGAAAGCACTTCCCGCGACAGTGCCTCAGCCTCGGCATAGCGGCCTGCGTGCAGGTCTCTAGAAGCCTCCTGATCGAGCTGCCGAGCTTCCTGGTTCTGCTCCTGCTGCTCTGGGGTCGTCGGCAAGTAGCCACTGCCCGGTTTCACGGGAATGACAACTGAAGTGGAGCGCGATGCTGTCGTGCTTTGCTGTCCCGTTCCCTGCTGGGCCATTACCACAGGGGAGGCTAAAAGCAACAGGTTCAATGCCGCAAGGATAAATGGTATTTTCATGTCGGTTTCCTTTTGTTCTGTGGGCAAATTTTGTTCGCCCTGTGCAAGAAATGAATCGTCAAGCGTTCAGTATGACTTGGCAGTAATGATTTGCGTCCAGGACGGGAACGTGTTAGGCTTTGTCATTTTTGTGAACGGAATAGCTGTGTTTGGAGAAACAGACCCCAACTCGCTAACCGTTCCTGCGTTATCCGAGCCATTGTTCTGCGCCGCATAGCCAGCCCAATCTGCCACCGGCGGATTTCCTGACGAGGTGGTGGATGCACTGCCGTTCACGCTCCAGGTAAACGTCGCCAACGCAACAAACTGTGTAGAGTTAGGCGGTTCGTACATCAGGTAGTCGGTGAAGCTTGGCGCAACCGTGGCGGACGCAGTTGTGCTTTGGAGTGGAAGGTTCGGACTGTCGTTTGAGCCAAGGTAGTTCGTCTTTGAAGTCGCACCCCCGTAATAAGGATATGATCCGTCTAGTCCTGTCTTGCTATTCAGCGGATCGGAATGCGACTGTGGTGGATTAGTATTAGTGGCGCAGCTGTCGTTGGGAGTAATGATCTGCACCAGTTCCAGTTGTCCAGTTCCAAAAGCAGGGGTAGTTTGCGTATCGACAGACAAATAGAAATACATGCCGCCGATGTTGCTGGTGCCGTGAGTTGCCCCAGCGTGAAGACTCATAGCCCCATTAAGGCCGACACAACTGGTATTGACCTGCATATTACCCCGGTTCCGGTCGCTGTCCAGGTCGGCACTTGCACGGACACTTGCTGCGGGGCAGTCACAGTCAGGCTAACCGATGAGCCTTGTCCGGCAGGCGGTGTCACCGTCACCGTGCATTTCACTGTCTCAGAGGCATTAGCAAGGTCGTTCCAGTACCACTGCGTTGGGTTGGTCTGCGGAATTGCGTCTACTTCCGTCGTATGCGACTGGTCGGAACTCACTGTCCAGCTCTCAAACTTAGTGCCGGTAATCCCCGACCAGTCATAGGTGGCCTGCCAACCATTACCAGTAGGGATGCCGTTGACAGTCGCCGTACACTGCTGCCCCACCAGGATGTTCGGGTTGCCGCTGCTGTCAGTCTTCGTGCCGCCGGGGGTGAGGGTGATGGGGGAAGCGGAAGCGTGGTAGACGACCTGAGCCGTGCCGCTGGCCGAAGCATAAGACACCAGCCCAATGCTTCCCGAAGACGAGGCCGTTGGACTGCAACTCACACTGAAAGACGCCCCGCCTGCACCCGCCGCATAGCTCGTCGTGGCGCTGCTGCCGCCCGGAAGTGCCGACGCCGTGACCGCACCCGGCAGACCGCTGTTGGCAGAACCGCTTCCCGCCGTCCCGGACCCGCCGACGGTCGTCTTCCAGGAAGCCGTGCAGTCCTACTCGACTAAGGCGCAAGCGGGCGGCGGATCATTGGCGTCCGTCTGGCCGGAGCCATGCACCCAGGTGAAGGTGGCGGTCAGGGAGCCGTTAATCTTGATGCTGTAGGAGGCGGCGGTCGGGTTGCTGTAACTGCCGGTGCCGGCGCTTTCCGAAGCCGCGTACATGCCTTGCCCTTGCGAGAAGGGATAGGGGGTGCCGTTGGCTCCGCCGGTTCCGGTCACGCTGACAGTGCCGCCACTGTAGCTGACGGTGTAGGAGCCGGCGTGGGCATCAGGGGAGGCAAGAAGCAAGCCCGCCATCAGCAGCAAAAAGCACAGCGAGGACGACGGGGCGCACAAGCCACGGGGCGCAGGGACGCCCGGCGTTCAGCGTCTTGACTGATTGTATCACAGCGCACTTAATGTGTCAAGCGCTATATTTGCAATGTTTTGTGCCGGATGCACAGGGGGCAAAAAAAGGGCAGACGTGGGGGTCTGCCCCTACGGGGTTGAACAGAAGGCGCTAGGGGTGTTTGGGGCCGATGTCGCCGGCGACGTCTGCGCCGAGGTCGCTGTCGTTGTTGCCGCCGCCGCTGCTTTCATCAATAGCGGCACTGTCGGTGACAAGCTGCCGGTCGCCGTCGGGCAGGGCGTCCATGCTGTCGTCGGCCGTCGCGTTGGTGTCGTTGATGTCGTCTGGTTGAGCGTTGTTCATAGCTTATTTTGTACCCGGCAGGACGCGCCGGAAAACGCGGGCAGGGTTAAGCCACCCGGCGGGCGTCGGCGGAAACACAGCGGGCGAGGAGGAACGCCCCGACGCAGTCCGGGTCCCACTGTGTCCCCGCGCCGCCTTCCAGAATGTTCAGCGCTTTTTGAGGGTCCATGCCCTTGCGGTAGGGCCGGTCAGTGGTCATCGCG
>CAXTRL010000217.1:0-6193 GCA_964246575.1 uncultured Armatimonadales bacterium | reverse complement strand
TACCCCTCTCCCGCGCAGCGGGGGAGGGGTCGGTACGAAGTACCGGGGGTGGGGGTCTTTACCACCATGACTAAAAACGCACGCAACCTGCTTCTTTTGACCGCTTCCGTCTTTGCCGTTCGCGCCTTTGCGCGGCAGCGGCGTCAGGCCGACTTGGGCGGCCAAGTGGTGCTGATTACCGGCGGCTCACGCGGGCTGGGCCTCGCGCTCTCGCACGAGTTCGGCAAGCACGGCTGCCGTTTGGCGATCTGCGCCCGTGATGCCGAGGAGATGGCGCGAGCGAAACAAGATCTAGAAGCGCAGGGGTTTGAAGTTGTTACGTTCGTCTGCGACCTCACGGATAGGGCGCAAATTACGCGGCTGATTTCGGACGTAACGGCGCACTACGGCCGGATTGACATATTGGTCAACAACGCGGGCATTATTGAAGTCGGGCCGGTCCAGAACATGCAGCGGCGCGACTTTGAAGACGCCATGAACGTAGATTTTTGGGGCAGCTTGGACACGATTCTTGCAGTCCTGCCGCAGATGCAGGCGCGGCGCTCCGGGCGCATTGTGAACATCACGTCTATCGGCGGCAAAGTGGCATTTCCCCATCTGTTGCCGTATGCCGCTGCCAAGTTCGCGGCGACGGGCTTGTCTGAAGGGCTACGCCCGGAGCTGGCGCGGGACGGCATCACGGTGACAACGATTGTTCCCGGCCTGCTTCGCACCGGCTCGTACTTCCAGGCGCTGTTCAAGGGCAACAAGACGGGCGAGTTCGCCTGGTTCTCGATCAGCGACAACCTGCCGGGCGGCTCCATCAGCGCGGAACGTGCCGCCCGCGAGATCGTTGCGGCGACCCGGCAGGGGCAGGCCGAGCGCGTTCTTTCTGTACCTGCGTCCTTGCTGGCCCGCGCTCAGGGCCTTGCATCGGGCGCGACGAGTTGCCTGCTGACGCTGATTAACAACGCAATTTTGCCGCCGCCATCGGGCGAACCAGGCAGCAACACAATCAGCCCCGGTAAAGACGCCGACCCGTCGGTTCCCCTGCATCTGGCCTTTGACGCAGTGACAACGCTGGGCCGCTCGGCGGCGGAGCGGCTGAACGAACAACCTTCCGCGCCGTAGGGGCAGGGTTTACCCCCACCCTCCAGAAAGAAAAGAGGGTAGGGGCAAGCCCTGCCCCTACGGGAGGCCAAAAAAACGCCCCTCGGAGCCATTCTCCGAGGGGCGCTTTGTGTTCGCGGCAAATTAAGTGTTATCGCCGATGGTGGCATCCTGAGCAACTGTAGTCTTGCCTTTGGCTGCCGCGCTGTCGTCGTGGAACAAGTAGTTCGATGACTCGGGATCAAGCGCACCGGATGGAGTTTGCGCGACAAGCTGGGCGAAGTTGTCCAGGTCTGTTTGCAGCTTCTTCTCAAAGTGGCTGCCGACGCCCATCTTTTCGCCAGCATCGCCCAGGACGCCCGCCGGCGGGTCGTAGCTGAGGGTGACGACGACTTTGGTCTGGCTGTCACCGATGGTCTCAAATGTCACCGTGCCGTGGTTCTGCATTCCGTCAATCGAGCGCCAGCCAATCTGCTTGCCGTCAATCCAGTTTTCGTTGACGGCATCCCATGCGTGGGTTCCGGCGACGTCGGCGACCCAGTGGCTGGTTTGGCTGTCTTTGTACGTCACTTCTTTGATGTACGACATAAACTTGGGGAAGTCGTTAAAGTGTGAGAACAATTGATAAACTTGGCTGGACGGCGCGTTAATCGTCACCGTCGCGGTGTGCGTGTATTCGGGCATGATTGTTCTCCTTGAAATGCAGCCTGCGCTGCGGTTGTTTACTCTGCGGATTCCGTCGCCGGCAGGCCAGACAGGGAAGAGGGAGCGTCTAGGTTCGCGCCGTCGTCCACGCCGACGCCCAAGCGGTTTACCAATTCGCCGCCGAGCCATCCCGTCAGCCCAGCGAGGCTGAAGCCCAGCACGGACAGCGCAAACGGCAACCCGCCCATCTTGCCGGGTTCGCCGCGCCGGAGTGCCCAGCTTGCGCTGAACAATCCCAGCACGGCGGCGTTGCCGAGGCCGTGAACGCTGCCGACGCTCTTTGCCCGCGTGCCTTTTGGGATAAACAGCCAGTCCCAAGTGCCGAACGGCGCGGAAACCAGGCCGCCAATGATGCCCGCGCCGGTCATTGCCAGTCCCTGCTCGGCCATCTTTGGCTTCTTAGTCACCAGCGCCAGCGTGTCAAAAATGACGGCAGTGGACAGCAGGCCAAGCGGGAACGCGATCAAAAGCGTATGGGCGGGATGGCCGAATATCTTGGAATGGCTTTCCATAGTTTCTACTTCTTGAGCGGGTCGTGGCCCCAGTTCATCAGCGAATAGCGCCAGTGCGTTTCGCTGATGTCCCCGGAAGGCCGCTGGGCCAGATGCCGATGCACATAACTAACAACGCGGCGCATTTGGGCGTAGTCGCCGGTGGAATAGTCTTCTTTTTTGCTGTGCAGCATCTCAATGATGTGCCGGCCCGACTGATGCCCCGTAGACTCGCCTTCGCCGTCCTGCTTTTGTCCGACTTCTTTAGACTGGTTCGTTTCCAGCCAGTGAGATAACTCACCGGCTGTCATGTTCACGACTTCGTGAAATTCTTTGAGCGCCGCCGCATCGTCCACATGCTCTGCCATTGTTCTTGGCTTTCTAAAATCTGGCCTAAGACTTCTTCAGCTCGTCCGGCTTGTGCGCGGCTTCTTTATGCGATTTGTCGGTTTCGACCAGATATTGCGGGTCGTCTTTGGAGGCTTTGACTTCGTGGCTTTTGATCTTTGTCGGCTCGGTGAGCTTCTTCTCTACAGTGCCTTCGGTCTTGCCCCGAGACGTATCCCACTCCACATGGTCGCCCTTTTTCAGCGTGTCCGCCATAGCTGACTCCTTCTACATACTGTTGCCGTTTTTGCCGCTCATATCGCTCGGCATCATAGCAGGCTTTAGAACAGGCATGGTGTCCGCATGGACGCCGAGATTGGTGCCGACCTGATAGATCATCTTGGTGTGGTCTTCTATTTCCGGCAGGTTCTTGGATGCAAACGCGGTGAAGTTGGCGCTCTTACCCATCGCGATTTCCTTCTCGAACAGCTTCACGGTGTCGGTGTGTGCGGTTTCCTGCGACGCCATATAGGCTTTGTCAAAAGCGGTGCCGGACAGGCGGGAAATCTTTGCAATGATGGCGGCGTGCATCGGGTCGGTTTTCGCCGGCAGGGACACTTTGGCGTCCTGTGCGGCGGTCTTCAGCTCGGCGTTTGCGGCGCTGTGCTCTTTGACCATGCGGCGGGCGACGTTCATCACCTGCTGGTTGTGGGTCTTTTGAAGGGCAATCTGGCTGGACTTGACTTCAAAGATGCCGCCCTGGGCGGCTTTGTCGGCGAACATCTTGTCCATCGGGGTCACAGCCGCCATCGCGGCGGTGGCCGAAAGCAGCATCCCGGCCACGACGGCCCCGGTAATCATTTTTTGTGTAAACATGGTGTGTCTGTTAACGCTTCCTAATAAGATCACTTCTAGTGTGAGTTTGTCTGGTGTAATTTTCCCCTATCTGGCCCAAATATAAACGCTTTAAGTATAAGCGCCCTAAAATTTCGCCGCGATTTTTCCGACAATGGGGACAGAACTACGGAGGAACCCCCCGATGCGCCTTGTGACGCGATCCGATTTTGACGGCCTAATCTGCGCCGTTTTGCTGAAGCAAGTGGAACAAATTGACGCCATCCAGTTCGTTCACCCAAAAGACTTGCAGGACGGCAAGTTTGAGGTGACGGCGGACGATGTCCTGACCAATGTTCCCTACGTTCCCGGCTGCGGCCTATGGTTTGATCATCATGCCACGGAAATCGAGCGGATCGTGGGCCGGGTAGAGTTTAGCGGCGACTGCTGGCTAGCCCCAAGCGCCGCCCGCGTTGTGTATGATTACTACGGCGGCTCGGCGCGTTTTCCGGGCATTGAAGACATGATGCGGGAAGTGGACAAAGCCGACTCGGCGCTGTTTACGCCTGAAGACATCCTGCACCCGGAAGGCTGGCCGCTGCTGTCGTTTTTGATGGACGCCCGGACGGGCCTGGGCCGGTTCCGGGACTACCGCATTTCCAACTACCAGCTGATGTACGAGCTGATTGACGCCTGCATGACGAAGGGGATTAACGAAATCCTAGCGATGCCGGATGTGCAGGAGCGGGTCGTCCGCTACTTTGAGCAGGACGCGCTGTTTCGGCAAATGCTGGCCGATCATTCGTGGGTAGAGAAGAACGTCGTGGTCACCGATCTGCGCGGCTTGTCTCCCATCCCCTGCGGCAACCGTTTTCTGGTGTATGCGTCTTACCCTCAAACAAACACGTCGGTTTGGATTGTGGACGGCTTTCAAGGCAAAAACTGCGTGTTCGCCTGCGGCCATTCCATTATCAATAAAACGTCCCGCACCCATATCGGGTCGCTGATGCGCGTCTTTGACGGCGGCGGGCATGAAGCCGCCGGCACTTGCCAGGTGCCGCACGAAGAAGCCGAAGAAGTCCTGCGCGAGATTGTGCAGTCTATGAACCACGACGAGCTGGCGCTGCCTGATGAAGCGTGGATACTGGTCAAGGCGGCGTAGCGGCTACCCGCCTGGCCGCAGCAGCTCATCCACAGTCACGAACCGGAAGCCACGGGCTTTGAGGCGCTGGATAATCTGCGGCAAAATCAGCAGCGTTTGGGCGCTGCCGTCGTGGAGCAGGATAATCCCGCCGTCGCTGATGGTGTCCAGCGTCCGCGTTTCAATCACGCCCGTGCCGGGGTCGGCGTAATCGCCGGGGTCATCGCTGTACAAGATCATCTTGTAGCCGAGCGCTTCGGCGGACTCGGCGACGGCCCGGTTATACTCGCCGCCCGGCGGGCGGAACAGATGGGGTGGGTGGCCGGTAATCTTTGTAATCACCTCGCCGCAAGCTTTGATTTCAGTGTCAATATACTCCGGCGGAATCTTAATCAAACTGACATGGTCGTAGGTGTGGTTGCCGATGGCATGTCCGCCGGCTTCTTCCGCCCGAATCAGTTCCGGGTACTCTTCCGCCTTTTCCCCCACCACAAAGAACGTCGCATGAACGCCGTTCTGCTTCAAGATTTGCAGCAGCTTTTGCGTGTATATTGGGTGCGGGCCGTCGTCTATGGTCAGTGCGATCTCAGGCCGGTTCGGGTCGCCGCGCAGCACTTTGTCCATCCGAAGGCCGCGCAAAAGCTCGGTTTGGTCCTGCGCCACCAGCTCCAGCGTGCTGCGGTAAACTTCATGCTTTGCGACCAGCCAGTATTTGTCCCGCTCGGCTTGCACCAGCGCCAGCGCAGCGGGAGCAGGCAGCTTGTTGGGAGCCAGCGAAAGCCGATTGGCCGGCGAGTTCTGCGGCAGGTGCGTGTGAGGCTGGGCCGGCTTCGGGGCAAGCGGCGGCTTCGGGACGAACGGGGCGGCAAACACAGGGCCGGCGCAGGCTAAAGCAAGGGCACTGGAAACAAAAAGTTTGGATGTCATGGCGCTTTGTTCCCGAACTGCAAGCGGTTTTCCTGCCTCGGCACTTAAGGCGCTGAGGGGACAGGCCGACCGTTCAATGTCTGGACGTCCGAAAGAACACGTTCCTGCTTGAGCCGCCAGCGCCCGCCGGACTTGCTCCAAAAGTCACGCACCCGGTTTTCGCTCTTAATCACGAACGGCTCTCCGTTCTTTGTTCCCGAAAAAGACGCCATGGAATGCGTAGTCACAACAGCTCCGCTTCCCTGCAAGGCCAGCGTCAGGATTTCAGTTTTTGATGCCGTCGTGCTGAACAGCCCAAACGCCTGCCTCAGCAGTTGAACCGTGTTCGCTTTCCCTGCCGTTTCCTTGCCTTTTTCATCTATGCCAATGATGTTCGGATCAAGAGAAGCCGCATACGCCGAAACGTCTCGCTTGCTGACGGCCTGGTCCATGCCGGCATACGCAGCCTGGATCGCTCTGCGGGCATCTTGAGTCGGGTCGGCACCCGCCGGCAAAACGAGCGTCAGGCTAACGCACAAACCCATACCGACGCGGCAGCATAAAATGGACATCATGGCGCTATTATTTCCATTGGGCGAACATGTTCAACCGGGTTCACTTGCCGCTGTTCGTGGTAGCATACCTCTATGCTGCCCGCTGAAAAAGTTTTACTGATCCACGACCGGCTGTGCGCCGAGTA
>CAXTRL010000216.1:0-6206 GCA_964246575.1 uncultured Armatimonadales bacterium | reverse complement strand
CGCGGCGTCAAGCTGTCCGGCGGCCAGCGCCAGCGCATTTCCGTCGCCCGCGCTTTTCTCGCTGACCCGCGCATTTTGCTTTTAGACGAAGCGACAAGCGCCGTGGAGCCTGAATCCGAGCGTGTCATTCAAGACGCCATTGAGCGCCTGATGCGGGGCCGCACCACCATTCTCGCCGCCCACCGCCTGTCCACGGTCCGAAACGCCGACATCATCTTCGTCTTCGCCGCCGGTGCGCTGGTCGAGCAGGGCACCCACACCGAACTCATGCGCCAAGAAGGCCGCTACGCCCGCATGGTGGGTCAGCAGCAAGGCGCAGCGCTGGAGACCGTTTAGGAACCCCTCCCGGCACAAGTGCCTTCCCTCCCCTGTTAGGGGAGGGCTTTACCAGTCTATCACGGCCTGTGGCTCTTGGCGAAGACCGATTGTTCGCGTCTCTTACTCTAGCCCTCCCCTAGCAGGGGAGGGAAGGCACTTGTGCCGGGAGGGGTTCTTATATCTGCCTCGCTGAAAATCGTGCAGGAAAGCGGGCGGGCGAACACGAATAGGGGCGCAGAACGACGCGACACAAGGGGTATTCCAATGCAGACAGTTCCCGAAAGTTCAAATTCTAAAGACTCAGAGTCTAAAGCATGGTTCAAGTTCACGCGGCCCGCAGACGCAGTCGTCCTGCTGGTTCTGATTGCCTGCCTCGGAGCGGTCGGCCTACAGGCCGCGACGCAGATTACCAGTTTTGATCCGCCCGCCGCCACGGTCGGCAATGCGCGGCTGCTGCTGTTGGCGGTCACGCAGTACACACAGGATTACGACGAGCAGTTGCCGCCGGCGTCGTCCACAGCCGTGTTTGATGCCGCTTTGCGGCCTTATGTGCCGGACCCCGCTGTGTTCGTATCCCGCGTTACCGGCAAGCCGTTTGTTCCAAACGCCGCCGTCGGCGGCCAGTCGCTGGCGTCGTTCAGTGACCCGTCTACAGTGGCCGTCTTTCAAGACGTTCTGCCGCCGTCCAAAGTCCCCGACACCGTCGGCTTTCTGGACGGCCATGTCGAGCGCGGCGGCGTCATTCAAGGTGACCCAAAACTTCTCAGCTACGGCAATGCCAAATCACTAGCGATTGGCGTCATTGAGTACACCCAGGACAACGATGAGATACTCCCGCCGACTAATACGCAGGCCGCGTTTCAAACAGCATTGCTGCCGTATGTCCGCAATTCCCACCTGTTCGTTGATCCGCTGAACGGCAAGCCGTTCCTGCCGAACCCGGCTCTCAGCCAGGTTCCACTTTATAGCATTTCCGATCCGCACGCGATAATTCTGCTCCAAAGCCAGATGCCGTACCAGAACGGCGTCCCTACGGTCGCGTATGTCGACGACCATGTGACACCCACTCCGCCGATGCCGCCCGGCCAAAGTGATGCGTCCAACTTGAAGCAGCTTGGGCTGGCAACAATTCAATACGCGCAGGATTGCGATGAGAAGCTCCCGACAACAACCGACTACGGCACGTTTGAGTCGGAGCTGCTGCCTTACGCAAACAACGCGCCGATCTTTGCTTCGCCAGGAACCGGGCTGCCTTATGTCCTAAACCCCGCCATCAGCGGCGCAAGCCTTGCTTCCATTGCCTCCCCGTCAGCAACGGAAGAAGCGCGGGACGCGCAGCTTAATGCAGACGGCACGCTGAACCATCTGGAACTCGACGGGTCCGTGCAGCAGGATACCTACTTTGTGCCCAAAGCGCTGGCAATCGGGCCAGACAACCTCACCCGGCTTTTGTGGCCGAGCGCAGGTCCGCAGACTGCGCTTTGGACGTTTGCGGCGGGCGGCCCCCTTCAAAGCGCATTCAGCAGCGTCGGCCCTGCCGTCAGCTTCAGTGTTGGCGCGGACAACCAAACCCGCGTTCTGGAAGGAGAAAGTAACGAATTCGGGTATTCCAGCTTCTTGGTGACCGGCGAAAGCACGCTGGAAACACTGGACGCCGACAACTCCGTGCAGGATACGCAGACGTTTGGGCCGTATGACGGCTGGACGGCGCTTTTTGTCGCCACTGCGCCGGACAATTCCTCGCGTCTGCTCTGGCAGCGGTATGACGGGACGCTTGCCCTCTGGACCCTGTCGCTGGAAGGCGATTTCTTGGGGTCTGTTACCCTGCCGCCGCTGACCGGCGGCACGGTTCTTGGACTGGGGCAGGGCGCAGACGGCTCCACGCGGCTGCTTTGGAAAACGGCGGGTGGGGATGCGACCCTGCGGGTAATCTCTCGCGCCGGGCGCGTCCTGCGCTCCTTTACCGCTCGCGCGTCCGGCGGGTTTGTCCCAACCGCGCTCGGCTTCGGCGCAGACGGAACCAGCCGCATTCTGTCCAGCAATGGAGCAGGCAAAGCCGCCGTGCAGACAGTTCCCGCCAATGGCAAGCCTGCCGCCGCCCTGACATTCACTCTGCCGGGCGGCGGCACCGCCGCGCAGATTGCCGTCGGCAGCGCCGGCGACCTGCGCGTTCTATGGGAGGCGCCGGACGGCAGCGGGACACTTCTAACCTTGACGCCGCAGGGCGTCCAAACCAGCGTTCAAGCGCTGGCCCCGTATCGTTAAAACGCGCGTTCTAGGAAGCGAAAACAGCCGTCGGCATCTGCCGGCGGCTGTAGCCTGCGCCGCCGTCAAAAAAATAAAAAGATTTAATATTCCCTTAACAATAAAAAGCACAATCCATGTAATACTGAAACTACCTCCCGGCCTGCCCGTTCGTTAGGCACCCCCCGGGGCATCGGCTGTACGTTCACTTCATCAATCGCGTGAAGATCGGAGACACCATGCCCACCACTTTCTCATCGGCTCGGCCTCATCGGCTCGGCCTTATCTTGTTTCTGCTAATGCTGCTGGTCACGTTTCACCTTGCCCCAGCGTCCTATGGGCAAACGTCTCAGCCCAATCTGGCCTCTTTTTCTGTCAACCCCGGCAACGTACTTGGTGGTAATCCAAGCACCGGAACGGTAACACTCAGCGGCCCAGCTCCAGCCAGCGGAGCCACAGTCACTCTCACGGGCAGCGGCATAGGTGTTACGTTTCCGACCAGTGTTTATATCGCGCCGGGCGTCGTCAGCGCCACGTTCCCGATTACGACAACGGTAAATCCCTGTTCCGTCATCGCCAAGCTCTACGCTATCTACAACGGCACACGCGCGGGCTCGGGATTGACGGTTACGCCAAGTGGGCCAGTTCTGACCAGCATCGCGGTCTCGCCTGCGTCGGCGACGCTGAACACAGGCGGCACGCTGCAGTTCACCGCCGTTGCCAAAGACCAAATCGGCAACCCCCTTTCGCCGCAGCCGGCCATTGCCTGGACTTCTACAGGCGTCGGGATGATCACGACTGCTGGCCTTTACTCCGCCGGAACCACCGCCGGAACTGCAACCGGAATTGCCAAAAGCGGTATTGTCAGCGGAATGGCATCAGTGACGGTTAATCCGAGTTCCTCCCCGGCTATGTCCTTGACGGCAACCACCACCGGCGCGAACAAAGTCACGCTCTACTGGAACGGCATCAGCGGCGCGTCGGGCTACAACGTGTACCGCAGCACGGTCAGCGGCGGCCCGTACACGCAGATTGCATCCAATGTGGTAACTCCTGACTCTAGCCCTGGCTTGACCAGCACTTTCATGTATTCAGACACAGCGGGGCTGACGACAGGAACCAAATACTTCTATGTCGTCCGCGCAGTGCAGTCGGGTAATGAGACTGTACAAAGCAATGAGGACTCGGCTATTCCTGCCGTCATCTCTGTTCCCTGGGATACAGGTAATCCCACACAGATTATCAACGCGGTGAGTGCCACAGCAGCGCTTGACTTGGAACCGGACATTGATGACAGTGGCGATTCCATTCCTGCCCAAGTCGGAGTTTTAGAAGTGGCCGGGCCGGATGGGGCGATTTACATGGGAAACTTCCCGGACGGCAGCCCCGCGCAAGCCTTCACCAGCCATGCGTACTCTGACGGCAACTCAGTTACCTATGATGACGGCAGGATAATCTCAGAGCCGGATTATGATGATCCATCGAACAGCCCTACGAGTTCAGCAACAGCAATGGGTTCTACTGGCTCAAGCCCGCTGCTGTCACCGGTTCCCGATGAATCGATATTTCCGGCGACTAGTCCTCCTTCGGGAATTTATCGAGAGGTTAATTCGGTTCCGGGCTACACTGGCTTTTCAGCGGCGGTCGGTATTCCAAACGCACATGATTCCCAGACAATCAATATCGCAAACCACTTTGACACAATTACTGGTGTTCCATATCCAGATGCGGTGGACATCTACACAGGTGGTTATGTCTACTTAGGCCCAGGAACAGGAGTCAATACTTTCCCTCTAGACGCTGGATTACAGTTGACGCTGTCCAAATCAGCTTCCGGCACATATTCCGTTGGTAATTGGCAGCCTATTATCAACGGAGAGCGTGGAGTACCCCTCAATAGTAACGCGCGGCTTCCAGTTGCTTTTCTCGACGGTTCGCCTAAAGCGTTGCCAATGGGCAAAGTGGAATATAAGGAATACTTGGCCGGTGAAGTGCGGATGCAGTTTCTCACGCCTCAATCCCCTCATATTGCCGATAAGTCTGTTGAACTGCATTTTTCTCTACCTGTACTGGGTCTTGGTACAGGACAGATAGTGCTGGCTCAAATCAATCCTGTGACTAAGCTGGCTGCCGCACCAAATATCAATGTCAGTCAAATCACGCTGGTTTACTACCATGTATCCCACTGGAGAAGCAAGAGCAGCTATGTGATCAAGCGGATTAATTCAATCGCACAAACACTTCGGTCGCCTGCGCCAAACCAGAGCGAAAAACTCAATTTTGATCCTTTTCACCTTGGAGCGCCTTATGCCAATTCCCCGGCGGTATCTTCAATCGCCGTAAAAGGATACCTGAATGACGGCAGCTATGTTGTCGCGCCATTCGGAAGCGGCTCTTTTGCCGGAGCCTACTGGGGCAATGCCGATGCGCGTGGGGTCGAATTGCGCGGCAGTAGCGGTGGCTGGGTGTCTTGAACAGATGATCCGACCATCACAAACCTCGCCGGGGGTTATCCCATCCCAAGTGAGTTTACAAATGTTGACAACTGGCTGGAGCAAAATCCCTATTTTTGGGAGCAGAACGTCAACCTGATTGCACAATGAGGCGCAGGTCTGGGAACATCTAATGGATCCAAAGAAGAACAAAAGCGTTGTTGGCGAGACTTTCGCTTGCATAATCGCTGTCTTGTTTGCGCTGTTTCTGGATGGATGTAGTCACCACATCTCGCCGGAGCCACTAGTGGATCCGGCGATTTTTTCCCAGCCCAACGTCAAGGTCCACTGGAATAGGCCGGAGTTTCTCTACACGGATGCCCTCGACGCTCCGATTGAGTTTCCCATCAACCCAGACGGTACGCTTGTTCCGCCGATGAGCCGCGCTGATATTGATGAGATGCAACCCATACCGGCTCAGTTTGAGACATCCATTGGCAGCTTAACGGCTAGCCCGGACCACCGTTCCATCTACCTCCGAGACAGCACTGACCCTACTAATCGCCTCCGTCGCTACCGTGTGGGCCGCCAGGGAGTGGTGGCGCTCAAGCAGGCTCTTATCGGAGGAAACAACGCTTTTTACCCTATGTCAATGGCTTTTGCGGGACGCGAACGCTTTCTTTATGTCGTATATGACCAATACAATGCGAGCCAACTCACTTCAAACCATTATATGCTGATGGCTTACCGCTTTGTCACCGGCGGCAAGGTCGAACGGCTGCCAACCCTGGCCGTTGTGGCCGCCACCTACACAACAGCCGCTTATGTCGCAAAGCCAATCTTTGTTCCTGCCTACGCCGTCACCGGACCATCCATTCACTTTCTTTATGTCGTGCGTCCAGAAGATCATTACCTAGATGTTTACCAAATCAAGCCGAGCGGGGCGCTTTTAGCCCCGCCTGCCGCGTCTTTGGCGCTTGGATACCGAGCGGGAAAAAGCGTGTTTATTTCCAGCGGGCGCATTCTCTGCATAGCCGATGCAGATCACGCCTGCATTAAGCAGTACCAAATTGGGACGAACGGTGTGCCAGCGCTGCTGCCGGGGACAGTGCCGGGAACAGACCCAACCCTAGACCCGTGCGGGCGCTTCCTGTACGCAGCGGCTTCGGGGAATCATGCGCTGCTGTGCTACCATGTCTTGTCTGATGGAAC
>CAXTRL010000215.1:0-6213 GCA_964246575.1 uncultured Armatimonadales bacterium | reverse complement strand
CTTCCATCGCCCGCTCAATCGAGTCCGAGTCGAGGTTGCGGTTGCGGATGCCGTTCGCCAGCAGGCTGGCGACCGGGCCGGGATGCTGGTCACAGACGGCCAGTGCGTCGTTGACGCGCCCGGCCATCAAATGCTCACGCACCTGCTCGGACAGCGTTTCATTGTCAGCGGACGCTTTATTGATTGAAATAAACCGCTCAATCATGACCGCCACGGCGAGAATCGCGCAGAATGTCAGCGGGTACATGACCGGGCCGCCGGCGACGATTAACTGAAAGGGATTTCCCATAATCTTGACTTGCTCCTTGATACTGTGAACTTCGTTCTGTGCGTAATTTTCTCTTGCGAAATTGATTGTGCGCGAAAGCTGTGGAATGACCGAACGCCAAAAAGCCCCCGGTTCGGCCGGGACAGCAGTGTCCGGCAACAGGGAGCCTTTTGTAAAAACATCAGCGTTCTTTAAAGGATTTGCGCTTGGAAGAAGACAACGATACGCCTGCGTGTTCCGGCAAAAAAACTGCGGTGGCCGCTTCGTCGTCGAAGCGTTCACGCCGGGAACAAGCGATAGCTCAGAGTATACACTTACAAACTGCCTTTTGTCAAGGAGCAGGCGTGAGTAAGCGTGAAGCGAAAAGAAATAATTTGGAAATATTTTGGAAACAAAGCGGCACAGCTAGGAGAATCTGTGCCGCCTGCCCAAGTGCTTTGCGGGAAGTTATGCCGCGAGGAGAACCGGCAGAAAGGCCGGCATATCTGAGTCTTCTTCCGAAAGGGCGGCGGCGTGGAGGACGCAGTTGCGGCCTGCGGTCTTTGCGGCATACAGCGCCTGATCCGCCGCAGAAACAAGAGCTTCTTCGCCGGCCATCTCGACCAGCAGCGTGGCCGCGCCGATGCTGGCGGTTACCTGGCGCTCCGGCCACTCGGAGTTTTCCACAGCCGTCCGCAGCCGCTCGGCCAGTGTCATCGCGCCATCGGCGTCGGTCAGCGGCAGGACAACAACGAATTCTTCACCGCCGTAGCGGGCGAAAAAATCGGTGTCCCGGCCCTGGCCGCGAATGATCGACGCCAGCCGGCGCAGGATTTCGTCGCCTGCCGGATGCCCGAAGCTGTCATTGTAGGCTTTAAACGAGTCAACGTCGAGCAGCAGTAGGGACAGCGGGGTGCCGTAGCGCCGCGCTTGGTTCATTTCCTGAACGATGCGCTGCTCAAAGGCCCGCCGGTTGCCGAGGCCGGTCAAGGTATCATGGAGAGCCAGCGCCCCGAGCTTGCGGTTTGCTTCTTCAAGCTGATCCTTTTGCTGCTCCAGCACGGCGGCGTATTCGGTGATTTGGACCACCTGCCGCGTGATCTGGTCGGCAGAGCGGCGTCGCTCGGAGATGTCGGCGAATGTGGCGACCACGGCATATGGCTTCGCCGCGCCGCTTTGAAACAGCGGCTTGGCGTTCACGGACACCCAAAGCATCTCGCCTTGAAGCATTTCCCCAAGCCGGCCCTGGCGCGGCAGGCCCATGACGACGTTGTGCTGCGGCACGCCTCGGCGCAGGGACGCCATCAGCGGGTAGCTGCCTTCTGGGAACTTGGTGCCGTCTTCGCGCACCGCCGCAAACTCCGGGTTGACCGGGCGCAGGCCGTGCATTTCCGTGCGGGTCATTTCTAATATCTGCTCGGCGCTGTCGTTCCAAAGCGTCACGACGCCAGAGGCGTCCAGCACAATCAGGCCCTCGGAAATCGAGGCGATGGCAATGCGGAACCGCTCTTCGCTGTCTTTAACGGCTTGTTCCGCTTCGCGCCGCGCGATCTCGCCGCCGATCCACTGGGCCATCAGCCGCAGCAGTTCCCGTTCCCCGCTGGTGAACAAGCGTGGATGAGGCTGGTCGCCGGCGAAGCAGAGCGTCCCCCAAACCGCGCCGTTGACCCGCACCGGCGTTCCCAAATACGCTTCCAGCTTGAGGGATCGGTATACCACCGAATCGCGCAGGTTCGTCTTGCCGACTTCTTCAACGCCCACCGCATCCGCAATTCTCAGCGTTTCCGCGCAGTAAGTATCGCAGACGGCAAGCTCCATGCCGTCGGCAACGACGCCGCGCGGCGACGCTTGGACGATCTGGTAACGGTCACCCTCAACCTGCGCCAGAATGCTGACGGATAAGCCAAACTGCTCCGCTCCGACTGCCAGCAGTTCTTGGGTCTTTTCCTCAAATGACAGGCCGTGCTGCGACGTAACATTGTACAGCGTGTGCATCCGCTCTTCGCTTAAGCGCAGGGCTTCTTCCGCCTGCTTTTGGGCGCTGATGTCAATGTCCGTGCTGATCGCGCCGGTGATCTCGCCGCCGTCGCCGCGCAGGGGGAAAATGCTGCCGTACAAATGCACTTCTGCGCCGTCAGGCCGCAGAAAAATCCGTTCAATTCCTTCCTGACGCGCTCCTTCAAACACGGCGGCAACGGTTGTTCCCAAAGCAGTGCGGCATGCGCCGGAGTAAATGGTATCCCACACGGACGCGCCCAGCGCGGCGGGCAGGGCGTAAAGCTGCTCAAATGCCCGGTTCCACTCCATAATGCGCCCGTGTTTGTCAAAGCAGACGCAGGCCGTCGGCAGCCCTTGAAACAGTTCTTGGAATCGGCCCGACGCCTGCGTCAGCAGCGCGTTTGCGGCTGCCATACTCTGCGTGTTTGTTTCCATTTCCTGCCGCTGCACACCCAAAGCTTGCTGCGCCGCCGCCGCGCTTGCATCGCTGCGCCTGGCCCGGCAAGCCGCCCACACCAGCAGCCCGGCCAGGACAAGCGGCAGGAGCACACCTGCCGCAAAAAAGAAAATGGGAAAAGAACCCGGTATTTGCTGAAAACTGCTGAGGGTGGAAATGTTCATAAATTGTCGTTCTAAAGGCGTGGCTCAAAGAGTTTATCGGCGTTCTTTCCGAAGAACTAGAGACGTTGCCCACGCGAAAAGCCCGCACCGGGTTTAGCCGCCGGTGTCCGGCGGTATTTCTAACAGCAGACGCTATTAGAAAGAAACATCAAGGAGAAACCAATGAGCGATACCACAGTGACAAAGATAGACTCGGCGCATTCGCCGCACGGCGAAATGGGCCAAAAGTACCTGGCATCCGGCAAAAATGTCGCCATGCGGCTTTGGGAAGAAACTCCCCTCGGCGATTCCAAGCCGCCGACGGCGCGGGACTATGAAACCGTCGGGTATGTGATTTCAGGCCGCGCCGAACTGCATCTAGAGCAGGGGCAGATGGTCGTCTTGGAGCCGGGCAACTCCTGGACCGTGCCGGAAGGTGCATCGCATACTTACAAGATTCTGGAGCCGTTCACCGCCGTGGAAGCGACTTCGCCGCCAGCCCAGGTGCATGGCCGCGATGAGTAATAGCAGCAGCGGGCGGGTGCTGTTTTTGCAGGGGGCGTCCAGCGCCGGGAAAAGCACGCTGGCGGCGGCGCTGCAAGCCGCTTTGCCTGAATATTGGTGGATGCTGGAAGCGGACGATATCACTCGAATGCAGCCGACGGCGGAGCGCAGCGGCTGGTGGGAGCCGACGCTGGAAGAAAGGCCGCACTCGTCCTGGAACACGGATTTACGTTTGGAGCGCTGGCTGTCGGGTTACTTCGGCTGCCTGGCGGCGATTGCCGATACGGGCAGTGATGTCATTGCCGTTGGCGGCTGGCTGCAAACGTCATGGCTTGTGCAGCTTGCGAATACTTTAGACGGCATAAACGCGCTGTGTATCGGCGTCTACTGTTCGCTGGAAGAAATAGAGCGGCGCGAAGTGGTGCGGGGAGACCGCCGTCCGGGCTATGGCCGTTCGCAGTATGACCTCGTTCATGCTCATGCCCCGTATGATGCCGCCGTGGACACAGCAGTTTTGACAACAAGTGAAGCCGTGACTGTGATCGAGGTGCTGCTGGCATCACCGCCTCCCATTCCGTTCTTTGCCCGCATCCGAGCCGAAAATGCATCAGAATAGAGAATGGACGATGTTTGAGCCGAACCATGCAATCGGTATCATAGGCCCGAGAAGCCCTCCCGTAAACACCGGAGGATAGAAAGAGTTTACATGAAACACTACAAGACAATTGCGCTGAGCCTGGCGGCGCTCGGCCTGTCTGCCCATTCGGCCTCGGCGCAAGCCAAGTCCGGCTCGGTGCAGGTCGGCAGTGCGACTATCGCCTACCGGGTGCAGGGACATGGACCGGCGATGATGCTGGTGCATGGTTTTCCGCTGTCCGGTGAGCTGTTTTCCAAAAATCGGGCCGCGCTGGCGCGGCGCTACACGGTTGTGACGCCGGACCTGCGCGGCTTCGGCAGTTCCACCACGCCCGATACCAAAGGCGGCGTGGAGCTTTACGCCAAAGACATGTTTGCCGTGATGGACCATTTGAATGTCAGAAAGGCCATCGTCGGCGGCATGAGCATGGGCGGGCCGGTCGTGCTGGAAATGTACCGCGAGCAGCCGCAGCGGTTCCGAGGCATGATCTTGATTGATTCGACGACTTCCCCGGCAAACGACGTGGAAAAAGCCCAGTGGCCCGGCTTCGGCAAGCAGGCGCAGGACAAAGGGGTCGCGTCCATGATCCCGGCACTGATGCCGAATATGCTGACCACCCAAACGCGCACTTCGGACCCGGCTTTGGTGAAGTATCTTGGCGCAATTGTCAAAAAAGGCTCCGTCAACGCTGCCGTCGCCGGCGGCAGCACACTGGCGAACCGGCCTGACTCCCGCCCGCTGATGGCACACGCTCAAGTCCCGGTGCTGATTATTGTTGGGGAAGACGACCCGATTTATCCGCTGGAAATGGATCAAAAGATGCACCAGGACATCCCACATTCCCGCCTGGCGGTCATCCCCGGCGCGGCCCATGCCGCGATCATCGAGAAGCCGGAAGCCTGCAACCGGGCCATTGAAGCCTGGGCCAGCACGGTTCGCTAGAACTGGCAAAAGAAGAGCGAGGGAGTGAACTCCCTCGCTCTTCTTTTGCTTGTCTTGTCATACACTTCATCGAGCAATTAAATTAACTCAAAAGCAGTTAAGCGCACTCGTTGATGTTTAGAAACCAAGAAGCTGACGGTATCACTCACCCGGAACACTTTTGGAAAGGCACCCAATTATTATGGCAGACGACAACGAAACAGAGCAGGACGACACGCAGACCACGGAAACCACCGACCACAGCCCGGAAGCGGCGCAGGTCGGCACGTCCGACGGCGATGGCGACAGCGAAAAAAGCGAATAGGAAGCCAACTCTATGAAAGCAGTCGTTTGGCACGGCATCGGCGACATCCGTTTGGATGAAGTTCCCATGCCTAAAATTCAGGAACCTACGGACGCTGTGGTCCGGCTGACGGCAAGCGCGATCTGCGGCACGGACCTGCACTTTATCCGAGGCACGTTCGCCGGCATGAAGCCAGGCACGATCTTGGGCCACGAAGGCGTCGGCATCGTGGAAGAAGTCGGCAAGGATGTCCGCAACTTCAATGCCGGCGACCGGGTAGTCATCTGCTCCACTATCGGCTGCGGCGTCTGCCCGTTCTGCCGGGACGGGTATTACGCTCAGTGTGACAAAGCAAACCCAAACGGGCCGTCGGCGGGAACGGCCTTCTTCGGCGGTCCGGCCCCCACTGGGCCGTTTGACGGCCTGCAAGCCGAGTATGCGCGTATTCCTTTCGCCCATACCACGCTGGTCAAGCTGCCGGACGAAGTCAGCGACGCCCAGGCAATCCTCATTTCCGACATCTTCCCGACGGCGTACTTCGGCGCAGACATCGCCGGCATCAAGCCCGGCAATACTGTTGCCGTGTTTGGCTGCGGCCCGGTCGGGCAGTTCACCATTGCCAGTGCGATGCTGATGGGCGCAGGCCGCGTGTTCGCCGTGGACGCCGTGCCGTCGCGCCTGGAAATGGCCCGCAAGCAGGGTGCGGAAACCATCAACTTCAACGAAGAGCATCCAGTAGAAACCTTGCAGCGCTTGACTGGCGGGATTGGCCCGGACATCTGCATTGACGTGGTCGGCGTGGACGCCTACCACGCGCATCAGGGACCTGCCGCAAAGCTGGAAGCCGCGCAGGAGCAGCAGTTTGAGCAGGAGCTTCAGCAAAACAACCCCGCCGGCTACAAGCCCGAAGACGGCAACTGGGTCCCCGGCGATGCGCCGTCCCAAGCTTTGCAGTGGGAAGTGGAGTCGCTGGCGAAGGCCGGCACGCTGTCCATTATCGGT
>CAXTRL010000214.1:0-6223 GCA_964246575.1 uncultured Armatimonadales bacterium | reverse complement strand
TGCTGAGATGCGCCAAAAACTGGCCGACGCCGGCCTGAGCGGCGAAGACGGCGACGAGGAAGACACGCTGCTGGTGACGCGCGAGCTGGCGCGAGGCAACGGCAAGTCGCAGTGCCGCATTAACGGGCGTTTAATGCCCGTGGCTGTCTTGAAAGAGATTGCCGAAGGTTTGGTAGACGTGCATGGGCAGCACGAGCATCAGTCGCTGCTTGCCGCCGACCGGCATGTTGATATTTTAGACAACTGGGGCGGCAAAAACGCGCAGGCCCTGCGCCAGCAAGTCGCCGACCTGGCAAGCGAAGCCAACGCCCTGAAGCGGGAGCGCGAAAAGCTGCGAACGGATGCACGGGAACGTGCCCGGATGCTGGATTTGTACCGCTTCCAGCAGGAAGAATTGGCCCAGGCGAGCTTGCAGCCAGACGAAGAAGCCGAGCTTGCCGCCGACCGCACCCGGCTTGGGAGCAGCGAGAAGCTCAGTGCGGCGGCTGCCGAGGCGTATGCCGCCCTGTCCGGCGGCGAGCGCGGCGGGGGCGGTGCGCTGGACCCTCTGAATGCTGCGTTGTCCGCTGTGGAACACGCGGCAAGCTTGGATGAAAATCTAGCGCCGCTGATTGAAACTTTGCAGAACGCAGTCGTATACGCGGAAGACGCCGCCCGCGACCTGCGGGTTTACCAGGAAAGCGTGGAGTCCAACCCAGAGCGCTTGGAAGAAATCGAAACACGCTTGGATCTCATTCGGACGCTCAAGCGCAAGTACGGCGAGACCATTGCGGAGATCATCGCTTACGCGGCAGACCTTGATGCCAAGCTGGACGCTTTAGAAAACTCCGAAGCCCGTGAAGAAGCATTGACGACAGCCATTGCCGCCGCCGAAAGCAAGCTGAACGCTGCTGCCGGAAAGTTGACGACGACCCGGCGCAAAGCCGCCGTTAAGTTTGCCGCCGGCATCATGGGCGAACTGACTGATCTTGGCATGACGGCCACGAAATTTGAAGTCGCGATTGAGCCGCAGGCGATTACGGGTAAAGGCGCAGACAAGGTTGAGTTTCTGCTGTCGCCGAACCCCGGCGAGCCGCTGCGGCCACTGGCAAAAATTGCTTCGGGCGGCGAAATGTCGCGCATCATGCTGGCGATGAAGTCCGTGCTGGCAAAGTCCGGCACGATCCCGACCATGATCTTTGATGAAATTGATGTCGGCGTCGGTGGGCGCACGGCGCAGACGATTGGGGACAAGCTGGAAGCCCTGGCAAAAGACGCGCAGATTTTGTGCATCACGCATCTGCCGCAGATTGCGTCCCGCGCCGCCACGCACTTTTTTATTGAAAAGCAGGTGCAGGACGGGCGCACTACAGTGTCGGTTGCGCCTCTGGACTCGGAGGGGCGCATTGACGAGATTGCCCGGATGCTCGGCGGCTCCCGCCGCTCCGAGGCGGTAGTGCAGCACGCCCGCGAAATGTTGTCGGCAGCCTAAAGACTCGCTAGGACAAAAATTCGCTAGATAGGGTCCGCAAGACAAATGAGATAGGGATAAGCGACAGTGTTTTTTAAGCGCGACGTTTTGCTGGCACAGGAGTACCTTGCTTTCCTGCTGCTGAACATGTTTGATTTATTTCTGACAGGCTACATTTTCCGGCTTGGCGGCATGGAAGCGAACGGTCCGGCGAACTTTATCTATGCTCATTACGGCCAGAAAGGCTTTGCATTCTACAAATTCGGCCTGGTCGCCATTGTTGTGCTGGCCTGCGAAGGCTACTCTCTCAAAAACATTCGAATTTCGCGCATCATCGTCACCGTCGGCTGCCTGGTCTACCTGCTGGTAGTTTTCTGGGAAGTATTTCTGATTATCACGCAGGGCAATGGACTTAAACTCTGATCTGATAGTACGCCCCGCCCGCGAAGGCGACTTAGCCGCACTGACCGCGATTTACAACGCCGCCGTCACCGGCACGGTGTTCACAGGTCATTTCCAGGCGCTTTCCGTGGATGAGCGCCAAGACTGGTGGAAAGCGCACCAAGACCCGCGCTTTCCTGTCCTCGTCGCCGACACCGGCGAGGAGCTTCTCGGCTATGCGTCCCTGTCGCAGTGGTTCAACACGCCGGTTTATGCCCACACGGTCGAGTCTTCTTTGTATCTTGCGCCAAACGCTCAGGGGCGCGGCCTCGGAACCGCGCTGATGCGGGCGCTTTTAGACGAAGCCCGCCGCCTCGGCCACCATGTTGTTCTCGCCCGCATCTGGGCGGACAATGCCCCTTCCATCGCCATGTGCCGCAAATGTGGCTACGAAATCATCGGCACTCAGCGCGAAGTCGGCTTCCGCCACGGCAAGTGGGAAGACTGCGTTGAAATGCAGGTTATTCTCTAAAGCTTTTTATGTGAAGTAGATTTCGGTTCTGCTTGTAAGATGTTGCGACGGAACAGCGATAATCCGTGTTCAATCACCTGTCGGATTATGCGGCTCTCTCTGCCTACCCACACCGGGTCATAATGCTTGCCCGGCGGAGTAATCGCAGGAATATTGCTGCCCCAAAACAGTTTGCTGTAAATATCCCCCGTTTCAATCTTGTCAGAGTCAAAGTCACCGCTAATGGTGGCTGACAAGTCTGCCAGCAGGTTCCAGGCGTTCAGAAACTCCACGCAATCCAATTGGGTAGGCCGCTTCCTTTTAAGCCATTTCTCTACAGCATCAAAATTGTAAAACGCAGAGTTGTCGTTCTCAAGCGGCAGCAGATTATTGGTTTCTGCATAAGTCGCCAATCCCTGCGGCGTTCTGAAGACAGGCACTTGACTCGTTTGATCAACCACAATGCCATCGGCTTCTAGCCCATTGGCGGCATCGTCGGAATGCCAGAGCAGCCAGCGATCTTTATGGTCAAGGCGGTATCGTACTGCGTAATAAACGCGACTCATAGGTACTCCTGCATCCGCTCGCGCCGCGCCTTTTGCTGCGCGTACAGTTCTTGGTAAATCTCAAACTTGGCGGCATGGTAGTCTACCGTGTCCGGGTTCGGCGTGATGACCGAGGCCGCGCGGCACATGGCCTGCATGGCGGCGGGAATGTCCGCGTAAGCGCCGGAAGCGACTGCGCCTAAGAGTGCCGCGCCGAGCAGGACGGCTTCGGGTTCTTCGGGCAAGTAAATCGCTGCGCCGGTGATGTCGGCGTGTTCCTGGAGCCAAAGCGGGTTTTTGGTCCCGCCCCCGGCGGCGTAGAGGCGCGTGATGGCGTAGCCCTGCGCGTTCAAGGCGCTGATGATGGCCCGCGTCCCGTAGGCAATGCTTTGGATCGTTGCCAGATAAAGCCGTGCCAGAGCCGCCAGCGACGTATCCAGACTGAGGCCGTCGACTAGGCCCCATGCATGGGGATCGGCCAGCGGCGAACGGTTGCCGAGGTGGCCGTCAAAAACGTGCAGGTCGCGGGTCAGCAGGGCAGAGTGGGGAAGTCCCGCTTCGGCTGCCAGCCGCGCGACTTCGCTGTTGACGACCTCGTAGACGCTGAGGCCGGAGTGTTCGGCGGAGCGGCGCAGATCCTCCGACGCGGCGTGACTTGTCAGCGTGTAGTCAATCAAAGCACCTGTCGCCGACTGCCCGCCTTCGGTCAGCCAGAAGCCGGGAACCATCGCGCTGAAGTACGGCCCCCAAACGCCGGGAATAAAGCGCGGCTCTTGCGAAACTGCCATGTGGCAGGTGGACGTGCCGCCAATCAGTGCCAGGGCGCTGTTCCAGTCGCCGGACGCTGCGCCAAGAACGCCGAGGCCGCCTGCGTGGGCGTCAATGATGCCGACCCCGACAACCGTTTGCGGCGTCAGCCCCAGATGCGCGGCGGCTTCGGCGGTGAGCGGACCAATCGGTTCCCCCATTGGGCGGATGTCTGTTCCCACACGCCCGCCGTCCAGCAAGTCGCCGAGGCCGACGGCTTCGAGAAACGCTGTGTCCCAGCGGCCTTCGTGTCCCAAGTAAGTCCACTTGCAGACGTTCGTGCAGAGCGAACGCACGTCTGTTCCCGTACTTTGGTAGGTGAGGAAGTCCGCCAAGTCCAAGAACTTGCCGGCATCGGCCCACGTCTGCGGCAGATGCGTTTTCAGCCAGCGCAGCTTGGGGATTTCCATTTCCGGCGACAGCCTGCCGCCGACGTAGCGCAGCACCTCATAGCCTCCCGCATTGATGGCTTCGGCTTCGGCAACCGCCCGGTGGTCCATCCAGACGATCACGTTGCAGGCAGCGTCCCCGCTGTCCGAAACCGTCAGCGGCCTGCCGCCCTCGTCCAGCACGACCAGCGAACACGTCGCGTCAAACCCTAACCCGACCACTTGCTCTGGGGCGATGCCGCTGCCTTTGACCACCTGCCGAACGACTTTGCCGACTGCGTTCCAAATGTCATCCGATGAATGCTCCGCCCAGTTCACCTTCGGCTGCCACATCTGGATTGGTTCTGACGCGATTGCCTGACGCCGCCCGTGCAGGTCAAACAGCCCCGCCCGAACGCTTCCCGTTCCGACATCCACGCCCACAACAAATTGTTCACTCATAGCCAATTCATTCGCCGCTCACGGCATGGTCTCCTGCTTGGCAAATGATTTGACATGCCCGTCGGCAAACAACACAAGGCGGGCGCAAGGCAAGTCCATGTAGCCGTTCTCAATCTCTGCGGGTGCCTCCATTTTGGTGAGATTTAGCTCTGTGGGTTCTTCATAGACGAAGCGATGGCTGCCGATCTGAAAGACGTCATTGGTGTGAAGAAACGGATAAAGCTTGTCTTGAATGGCATCTGCTGTCGGGTAAGTTTCATCGTCATCCTGTGCATACTGAACCAGAGCCAGCCCGATTTGCTTCAAGTTCGACTCTCCCAATGCTTTCTCCTCAGCACATGTCAAAGACAGGCCAACAGCCAGCTTCTCTTTAAGCACCCCGCCGGGCACACTGATGAGATCGGTCACATAAATATCATCGTTTGCGATGAACGCGACTTGTTTGCCGGTGGGTGACCAAATTGCCTGCGGGTTTTTGAACGGGTTCATTAAATCGTCGTTATTCTCGATATTGTTTTCCTCGCGGCGGCTCGGCATCAGGCCAGCGGCAGCCGCTCCCAGCGGTGTCTTCCCGAACGCTGTGCGCCTAATCCAGATAATGCAAGAAGGAACCTGACCGCCGCTATCCCTCAAATCTATTAGGGGACGCTGCTCCGTGTCAAGCGATAAATCTGGATAGTGTGTAGACGCTGCCGGTAGGTCAAGTGTTGTATCTGCTGGACGAGAGCTAACTTGGCCTGTGACGACATCAAATTGCTTTCGCTCACCTTCCTGCCAGATCTTCAAGTGGCTGTTGTCTACCCAGGCATCAAAAACGGTTTTCGGCGGCAAATTCAGCGTTTGGAATGTGTCTCGCTCGGGGTCATAAAGCAGGTACACATTTTGGTCTGGTCCCGGCTTACCGTTATCCTTTTGAGTGTGAATACTTTGGGTGAACACCAGCCAGCGGCCAGTGGGCGATGGGTAGCAATTGGCGGAACCTGCTAGGTCTGCGCTTTGCTGCTCCGGCGGGAGTGCCGCCTGCAAGTCAATCGTTTTTGTCATCGGCGGGCTGATGCTGAGGTCCCAGCGCAGGAACCCACTGACAGACGTTTGCGGCTCGTTAGGGTCCGGCGAAAAGCGCTGAAGCATCAAGAACTTTCCGCTTGTGCTCCAGCCCCGCAGCATCAGCGCCGTGTCTTGGCTTTCTGAGGGTTCGGTAAAGGCGAAGCGGCGGATTTCGTGTCCGGTACGGGCGTCTAAGGTTTTGACGAAGTGGACGGTGTCCTCGCCCTGCGGCTCGGAGCCGACGACGGCAATCTCGATGCCGAGCGGGTCATAGGCGAACTGCTCGACATGAGCGTTCAGCGTCAGCGGGCGCATGGGCTTGACCTGGACGAACTCGCCCCGGTGGGTGTAAAGAATGTCCGAACGCAGGCTTGAGGCGCGGGGCGGCGGGTTTGGGGCAGGGTCGGCTGCCACCGGCAGTAGCAGGACAGGCAGCAGGCAGAAAGCAAGCAGGAAAGGGCGCATGGAAGTCTCCTCAGTGGAATGGATTTAGAGACTATAACGCAAGTAGAGGCGGTTTGGGTTCGGTTGAGTCACCCGGCACTCAAAGTGCCGGTCTACCTTTGAATGAAAGTCCCTGCGGGACTGAATGCCGTTGACGCTCCTACATCTTCAGTGTCGGAGACACTTTCATTCAAGAGAAGACCGGCAC
>CAXTRL010000213.1:0-6248 GCA_964246575.1 uncultured Armatimonadales bacterium | reverse complement strand
CCACACAGATGGAGCCGTTTCCGCAATTCCTGTGTTTGTCTCTTTTTTGGATGACAAGTGGGTCATTGTCCGTTAGCGGCACAATTTTTGCAAGCTCAGAAAAGCAGTCATGGCCTCATTACAAACTATTGATGACGCAAGTGGAGATCGGCGGCTGCCCCCGCCGCCGCGCACCGTTCCTCCGGCGCTGGCGCGTTACCTGCGCTGGGCTTGCTTCAACATCCCGCTCACAATCATTGGGTTTACGTTGATTGCATTTTGGGGCAACTGCGGCTTTGGGGCGGATGTTGAGTCCCTGCTGTTTTTGTCCCGTATCACTCCTGCCACCGGCACTGTGACTGGCTTTGAACCCACGGGTGCACGCGTAAGCGCAGGAACCGTCTCGCCAACGCGCCATTACACGGCTCCTGATACTCCGAGCGTTCCTGTGTACGCCGTTTACTTTGCCTACACCGCACCGGCAGGCAGACGCCATACCGGGGTGTGTTTCGCTGACGGGCTGCTCAACAATCCAAGCCTGCCTGCCGCTGAGGCTGCGGCCCCTGTTGCCGATTTCACTGACGCCAGCCTTCCCGCGTTAACGCCGGGCACTCCAGTTGTGGTAGAAACCGTGGATCGAGGAAGATTTGCCCGCATTCGAGGCACACGCACCAATCTTTACGAATTGCATATGCTCATCATCCTCGTATTCCCCGGCTTTGGCGTGTTTTTGCTGCTGGCAGCACGCCGCTACCTGCGCCGCGCTTTGCCGCTTCTGGCAACCGGGCAGGAAGACCCAGCCGCAAGAGGCATAGGTAACCCGGCGAACGCGGCTCGCAGCATTTCGCTGACGACGTTTCCCTTTAACCGGGTGCGGGCGCGGGACGGCGTGCTTCAAGTGCCGCCGCTCGGCATGCGGCTGAAGATTTGGATCACGCCGCTGCTGGCGCTTCTTTGCAACCTCTGGTATATTGCAGACAATGCCAAAGAGATTTTCTACCCAATCAAGGTCATGCTAGGCTATGAACATTAACATTTAACGAAAGAAGAAAAATGCGATTTTTTGATTACTCAGCTCCTATCTCGCGCCTGATAATTTTGCCGGTTGTCCTGATTGCCGGTGTGGCTCTTCCGCTTCCGGCTGCTCCCCTCACAAATCAGCAGGTCGTTCCTCACCGAGCTAAACCATCGTTTGTTTCAACCCAAATGTTGAACCCGCAAGCGTACAAGGCGGGGACACCGGAGCGAGCACTGGCGGAGTTTCTGGCGGCGTGGCGCTCCAAGAACTTTTCACGCGTGGCCCAGTTCACCCAAATCACCCAAATCACTTGGAAGCATTCTGATCCGGCCCCAGTCCAAGCGCTGCAAAAGCAGTTCGCACCAGCATCTTTGATAAGCGCCCGCATTGTTGGGGTGGGTCAAGATCAGCAGTCGCCGCAGCCGACGGAGAACATTGTTAACCTCAAAACATCGTTGCGCTATCACTCCTACAATGGGCTGCACACACAGACACTATCTATTACGGTTGTACGGGAGCTGCGGCCTCTTATTCAAAATAAGGCTGGAACATGGGGCGTAGACCCTGAGTTTACGGTCGAGCTTGATAAATAACCCAGTTCATCTCTACCATTATCCATGCGCGTTGATGTTTTTGTCCTACTACCGGCCATGCAGCACATACCGTAACTCAAGCTGAACTGCCAGAAATCACAGGACTTCGACCTGGTGATTTCTGGTAACTCCAAGCTGCTCTGCCTGTACTCATTTCCATTCACCATCTTCCTCGTCTCCATCCACCACAACCCGCATGACGCCAAGCGCTGGCGCACGCCTGCCGGCAACGAAATCAGCCTCGTCAGCCGTGCGGGAACCGAGGTCGTCCAGATGCACACACAGGACAAACTGGTCTTCGAGAGCGTCGTCACGGGCGGCGGCCAGAGCGTCCTCTTGACGTGCGGGGAAGGCGGCGCAAACATTGTGCATCTTCAGACCGGCGGCGGCGGCACGCGCCTGGATGTCCGCACGGCGGGGGACCTCTTGCTGAACGCCACGGGCCACATCCAGATCGAGGGCAAGACGGTTCAAGTTAAAGCCACGGGCGGGGATGTTCGGCTGGACGGTTCGCCGGACATCTTTTTGGACAGCGGAGCGCGTTCCTTGCCTGCCGCCCCGTTTGCGCCTTTTGCTGAGGAGCTTCTCGAAGTCGTCAAGCCCAAGCCCAAAACGTGGATCGAGATCGTGTTGAAAGACAATTTGGGTCGCCCGGCGGCGGGGGAGCGTTATCAGCTTCATCTGCCGGACGGCACGATGCAGCATGGGTTGTTGGACGCGCATGGCAAGGCGCGTGTGGAGGGCATTGATCCCGGCAGTGCCAAAGTTTCCTTCCCAGACACGGACGGCAATGACTGGCAGCCCGCCTAACATGCAGCCAAACTAAACACGCAGCCAAACTGGTAAGCAGAGGACGTCGGTGATTAGGAAAGGATTGACTGGAACTCATGGCACAGCAGACGACACACACAAATGCGGGTCCGCATCCTGGCAAAAAGCAGGGAAGCGGGGCAACAGGAGCGCAGCATAAGTCGCAGACGGTAGCGTGTGATTTGACCGACATCAAAGTTTTCTGCCAGCACAACGAGGCCGCTCCGAAGCCGCCCACCGCCGCTCATCCGCCCACCGCCGCTCATCCGCCTGCCGCAGCACACCCGCCCGCCGCAGCACACCCGCCCGCCGCTCATCCGTCGGCAGCCGCACCGCCACCAGAGAAGAAGCCTGGTGGTCCGCGTTACGCCAAAGAAGAGGAGGCGAAAAATCCAGAAGGAGCCGCACCGGCTGCACACCCGGCTGCACCTCCACCGCGCCCGCCCGTTGCCAAGCCTCCGGCACAGCACCAGCCTCCAGCCCCGCCCGCTGCCAAGCCGCTGGTTCTCGAAGTCATTCCCCATGCCGGTGAAGCCGAGTCGCCGCCGAGCGAACAGGGCAGCTCGTTTGGCCTCGGAGAACTCTCGTTCGGCCAGGGCGCTCCCGCCGCAGGGGACAAAGTGACCTTCAAGGCGGTCATGTCCAGCCATTGCAGCCAGCACCCGCAGTGGCAGATCAAAGAAATCGGCCCTGGCGCGGCGAGCCAGCCGGTTACCTTGACCGGTGTACAGGTGACGCACGCTTTTCTACCGCCCAGGATTAAAAAGCAGTTTTGGCTGGAAAAGGTCCCGCCGCGCCGCTACGAGGTAAAATGCGTGGTGCATGACAAGGCTCCAGCCGCGCACTTCCTCGTGCATGTGAATGTGTATCCGTTCGTCGAGTCCAAGCTGAAGCTCACATCCGAAAGCACGAAAACGCCCAAGAACGGCTGGGAAAAGGCGCTTGCCGAAGTCCGTCATGTTGTGGAAGAAGCTTTTGACGAGATGGCAGTGGTAATTCCCAATATTGCAAAGGCCGAGTTGAAGATTTTGGAAGGGGAGCTGACCCTGAGCAACACCTGGAAGGAAAATGAGGAAGACGAAACCAATTTGGCTCACTGGCAGGCGGACGTTGAGGCAGAGTTGACCGTGCTGTCGCTTGAAGTCAAGATTGATCTGACCGAGTTTTCGTTTCTGCGAAAGCTTAAGAACGCGGCTGAGAAGTTCGAGAAATACTTTACTTCGACAACCGGCGTAGGCGTTGAAGCTGGGATGTACCTAATCCCAAGCGGTGCAATCAAACTTAGTGGCAAAGGAAGCTGGGAGGGTGGCAAGCGGCCCCACCCAGGAGGTTTAGATATTTCAGGCGCACTCGGACTAGAATTGAGGGCCGAGCTGAAAGCTACTTACAAGAACGATGGTGAGTTAATCAGCATTAAAGGAGGTGGAAAGACAGAGGTAAGTATTACGGGGACGCCCCATTTAGAAAGTGGACCGAGTTTGTGGGTTGATACTGAACTTGAATGGAAGCCATTGCACGTTCACCTGGAAGCGAAAACTCGATATCCGACCAGTGGGGCGAAGCAGCCTACTTCTGGTGCAAAGCTGACACCTGAGCAAATAGACAAGGACGATAAGGGTGGAAAAGAAGTGGGACCGAGCTATGACAAAGACATCTTTGCTACCGTAAAGCGACCTTTAGGAAAAGTCACACTGCTATCGGAGAATGCCGGTACGGCATCGCCTGGTCACACGCCAGCGGCACATTAACAAAGGAAGAACCATGTTTCGATACAACATCCGCCACCGTAACGGCGTATGCCTAATCATCTCCACCTGCATGATGGCCTTTTTTTCTGCTACTATTGAGTGTCAGGCAGCACCTGCAAAATCGCATGCCGCACCCGCGACAAGAAAGCCTACGGCAAGAAAGCCTACGGCAAGAAAGCCTACGGCAAGAAAGCTTGTTATGATGTCTTACAGCTATGTTTTAGATGTCGGCCCCGCTCCCTATGCCTACAGCGTTCGGCTCAATGGCTGGCCGATTGATGATAGCCCTGGTGATAAAAATACACGATTTAGCTCCACGCGCATTGGATTGTACCTTGTGGAAGGCCGCAATACCGTCTCAATCCACATCGGGCCGCCGCCAAAAGGCATACCGCCGGGACACAAGTTTGATGTGACCGTGCGCGACGTTCAGGGAACTGTCGAAGACTATCACTGGAACCCTGCCAAGCCGCACATACCCATTCCGGTTCAGGCCGAGATACACTTCAATGCTCACCTGCCGCATGGGCCGTGGGCCTGGCAAAGTGCACCTGAGATCACGCTAGACGCGCCGACGAAAACAGCCATTAATGCCCAAGTCAAGCGTTTTTTCGATGCTCTTAACACCAAAAATGTTGCCGAGGCTGACGCTCTGTTTGCGCTCAGAAACCGCGACGATGCAGCGACCTCCAGCGTTTCCGATACGGAAGCACTCGCAGCAGCTCACGCAGGCTGGGTCACAACCTTTGCCGACCCGCACTGGCGCATGGAGCCGATTGACTACGCCCACCTACGCTACACTTTAGTTGCGGATGGGCGGGCCGCGTTGGTGCAGCGGGCGGACGGCAGCGATGTTTTGCGAACCGCTGCTGCGAACTCAGATGGCCTGTTCACGAGCTACGATGTTTATCTTAGCTTGATTCATGGTCAGTGGACGCTCGTCCGTTGAACGCAAGCAATACAATGACAACAACGAACACTTTTCATAGAAGTAACAGACGCTTATCAGGCCGGATTCTCGGGGCGTGCGTTTGCAGCATAGTTGCATTGGGTGCCGCATCGAGTGTCCCTGCACAAACACAAACGCCCGCAATCGGAAAGCATATCATTAACCCAGCCTATGACTACATTCTGAACGTCGACTCCAACCCCTACGCTTATACCGTGCGCGTCAACGGCTGGCTGCTTTCCAGCAGTCCTGGTGCCTCCGACAACCACTTTAGTTCCAGCCGCCTCGGCGACTATCTCGCGCAGGGCAAAAACACAGTTTCTATCCACATCGGCCCACCGCCAAAAGGTGTAACGCCGGGAAACAAGTTCGACGTTCAGGTGCAGACGGTACGCGGTGCTGTCGTTTCTTACTTGTGGAACCCGGCCAAAGCTCATGCGCCTCTTCCAGTTCAAGCCGAAGCGCACTTTGAGGTGCCGCACTTGCCGCTGGGACCGTGGGTTTGGCAAACTGCGCCTAAGATCATCCTGGACGCCCCAGCCAAAGGAGCCATCAATGCTCATATCAAGCGTCTCTACGATGCACTTAGCAGCAAAAATGCTGATGAGGCCACTGCCTTATTTGCAATTAGCAATCGAGAAGGTTCAGCCGTTACCGGCTATTCTGCGGCTGAGTCAGATGCAGTGTCACATGCAGATTGGACGGAAGAGTTTTCAGACCCGCATTGGCACATGGACCCCATTGACTACTCCAAGCTACATTACACATTGGAGGCAGAGGGGCGGGCAGTGCTGGTGCAGCGGGCCGACGGCAGTGACGTGTTGCGAACGACCAATGTAGACAAAGACGGCTTGCTCACCAGCTATGACATCAACCTCGTCCACGGCCAGTGGGCGTTGGTCCGGTAATGTTTAGCAACATTACTTGTCATAAGTTTTTTGCGAAGCACATAACGCTTGCCTGTCTTTTGGTTCTTCTCCCGCTACACACGCAGGGGCAGGCGAACGCCAAAAAGACAGCCACTGCTTCCCATAAATTGGCAACCACGTCCCATACTGGAAAACCTATGATTGGAACGTACTACAACTATATTTTAGACGTTGATCCAAATCCCTATGCCTACACCGTTCGCGTGAACGACTGGATTGTCT
>CAXTRL010000212.1:0-6298 GCA_964246575.1 uncultured Armatimonadales bacterium | reverse complement strand
CCAGCGAGTAAATGGCGGCTTCGCGGATAGCCCAGGGCGTCAGAAAGTCCGGCTCCCCGATAGACAGCGAGATAACGTCTTCCATCTGCGCGGCGATGTCAAAGAACCGCCGGATACCCGACTGCGGCAGCTCCCGCACCAGGCGGGACAAGGGCAGGCTGGGATGAAGGTTGGAAGAATAATTGGAATTGTGGGCTTCGTTGCTCATAATAGTTCATCTTATCCAGAAATATGGATGCTCGAAAAATCTTCAATTGCAGTTGTGACCAGACGCAAAAATTCATGTGCGTTTTGCTGTGTCAGCAAAGAAAGATTGCCATATTTGTAGCTGCAAGGCGTGAAGACAGAGTTTCCTTCAACCCAGGGGTACTCGACATTAGCCGGTGTCTGTTCTCGGTCAACAGCCGGTGCCAATTTTTCGATCTGCCGGGCAAGACGCTGTCCATCACGTACCATCTGCTTTAGTTTGGCGTCCCGTGACCGATAACGGTCTTTAATCTGCGGCGATGTCAGCAGGCTCAAGATAAACCGAGAAAAGAATACATGACTGTACAAGTTTTCTTCCGGGAAGTTGGGAGTATCGCGGAGGCGATAAGCTTTAGCAATCTTTTCGCAGGCCATTTGCAGAAAGTGAAGACGGTGACATTCTTCCACATCCTGCAAAACTTCTTGATATATTTTGAAGTCTGATTGGCTTTGTCTGGCATAGGCTTCCGCCAAAAGCAGCCTTGTTTGCGGCGGCAGCGGCTGAACAGGTTGTGCAGGCTGCAAAGGGCAATTTGCAAAGGTGCATTCGCCTTTAACCTGCGCCATTTCTCGCTTCTTCCTTCGGGGCGGCAATCACCTGTGCTGTCGCCAGGTCCCAGCCTGGTGGCAATGGCATTTCCCGGTTTTTGATCTGCTGCATTTCTTCTGGGGTGATCAGGGCTACGACGCTGCGATAAGGAAATTCTTCGGTTGATCCAAACCCAAACGGCATGACATACCCAGCCGTCAGCGTCGCTTCACTGACTTCCAGCAGTTTGATCGGTTCGGCGTCGCTTTCTTCATTGGGAGCGATAAACCGGTACACTTCCGTAATTTCCGGCTCGACTTCAAAGTGCCAGTCAATCAATTTTTTCGCAATTTCATCTTTTTTGGTCGGCATAATTTCTTTCCCTACGGCGAGACAATTAACCGCTGGTCACTTTCGCTTTCGACGAACAAGTCCTGGTCTTCTTTGTAGCGGCGCAGCAGAAAATGGGTGTCGGTGGCGGTGACGCCTTCTAAAACAGACAGCTTTTCGGCGACAAAGCGGCCCACTTCGCGGATGTGCCTGCCTTCGACCACGACCCGCAGGTCGCTGCCGCCGGAAACCAGCCAGACGCTATGGACTTCCGGGTAGCGGTACAAGCGCTCGGCGACGGCGTCAAAGCCGACTTCGCGGGCGGGCAGCACTTTGACGTCAATAAACGCAAAGACTTTCTCCACGCCTGCTTTTTCCCAGTCAATGATCGTCTTGTAATGCTTGATGATCCCGCGCCGCTCATACTCGGCAATGGCGGTTCGGACTTCGGACACTTCGCGCCCGGTCAGGGTCGCAATGGTTTCCGGGGACGTGCGGGCGTCACGGGCCAAAATCGTCAAAATCTCATCCGGCTGGCCGGCTTTTTCCGGCGGCGTGTGGGAGGGCGGCGGGTTCACCATAGCGTCAGTATGGCACGAGGAGCGCAAACGTGTCAAGACAACTCATAGGGGCGCTGCGAGACGCGCCTTCCGATATAGGCAGGCACGGAGACCTGCCCCTACAGATTATTTGCCGTCCAACTTGTAGGATAGCTTTGTGCCGTCGCGCTCCCACTTGACATGACCATCGGCGAGCGCATAATCCGTACCCCCCAAGTGCCGACCCGGAACCGGAACGGACTGGCCGGTGTCGGAAGCGTTCTTAACACCTGCTATACTCTCAAACAGCATGACAGTATGTGCCGGATAGTCAAGCTGCGCCAGAGGTTTGTCGGACAATGCATTGTTATAAGCGTAGCTCCATTGTTCGCCTGCCGGAGCGGAAGGATCACGAAAGACTGCCGGGTCTTTGACGTAGGGCATAATCTCGTCTACCCATCTGCCAGCATCCGGCAGCGTCTCATCGTGGTCTTTTCCATAAAGAACAATACCCACTGAAAGCTGCTCCAGATGAGACAGCGACACAAACTTGTGATCCTGCTCCCGCTCTTCGTCAAGTTCGTTCGGCGCGGCAGCTTGCTCTAGTGACTTGACTGCATCAATGCGGGGCGCGTGAGTTTTGGGATCAGCCACGGTCAGCAGGCGCAGGGTCACAGCATGACGCGCTCCGGTCTCCGGCGCTGACACGGTTGGCAGCTTCACCGCTCCCGCCGGGGGCATAGCCCGAACCATGATGATACTGGGATTGGCGGGGTCGGGGCCGATGACAGCAAACGTGTATCCCAGCGCCTGATGCGGGTCACTGAGCAGGGACAGGAAGGCGACGGTGGGAGTTGATAAATGGCTGACTGCGGCTGACAACTCGGCGGTCTGACTTGGAAACGGCCCTGCTGCAAAGTCTTCTGCGGAAGTCGCTCGCTGTGAGGCAAGCGACAGCAGCGCATACGCGGCTTCCTCCCGGCCTGCCGCACGGGCGGCGAGAAACTGCCGAACGACGGCAGCGGCAGGCGTGTTGGCAGCGGCAGGCGCAGTGGGCGGCGGGTCGGCGTGAGCGGAAGCAGGCAGCAACGCCAGCGAAAGACCGGCGAAAGCATAAGCCAGAAGATGTGTTCGCGTGTTCATGTTTATCTCCTTCAAGTGATTTATCCTCTATAACGAAACCGTGCTGCATTTCGGTTCGGTTTCGCTGAAAAAGTTATTTAGGAACCAATTGCATTCGTTCGCTGTTCTTGATAGTAGCAGACAAGACAAAAGACACAAGGAAAGCAGGAATACTTATGCGGATACAGTCATCGATGCTGGTGCATTTGGGGTTTGGAAAGTATGTGCGGTCGGATCAGGTGACGGCGGTGCTGCCGATTGAGCAGGACCGGGGGCCGGGGCGGCGGACGTTTGTGCATGTGCAGGGGCAGACTGACCCGGTGGTGGCGTCGCGCTCGGAAGAGTCGCTGGTGCGCGATCTGGTGCAGGAGCCGAAGGAGATTACGCAGTCCCGGCAGCAGCAGGAAATCCTGCGCGATCTGCTGCAAGATTTAGCGTCTGTTAACGCGACGGTACGGCGCATCGCCCGCGACGAAGGCGGCCTGGACTTGGATATTTTAGAGCGGCGCATTCGGGAAGTCGTGGAAGACTAGGCAGGCACTTGGAAGCCCGGCGCGTAAGCGCCGGGCTTTTTTGTGTAGGGCAGACACGAAGGGCAGACACGGAGGTCTGCCCCTACGCACCGCCAATGCCCCGTAGGGGCGAACCCCTGTGTTCGCCCTTCTTATCTATCCGTTCTTGGTTTGCATTTGCTTCTAAAAAGAGTACGCCAAACCTACCGAGACGACCGGATAATACTGGAGCTTGTTGACGTCCGACTGAGACTTGTCGCGCTGGGCGGCGATGGCGGCGTTGATCATGTTGTTCAGCGCCGGGTCGGTGATGGCGATGCCGCCGCTGCGATCCAGCGACAAATGCGGCTTGCCCTGGAACACGACGCCGACGTCAAACAAAAACTGCACGGCGGAGACGCCCGACGGCTTGCCGAAGCCGAGGCCGAGATACGGGGACGTTTTGGAGAACGTCACCCGCCCGTCCAGGCTGCCGACATCGGCGGCGCTGAACGTGGTGCCGTTCAAGGTGTATGTTTGGGCGCTGCCGCTGGGCTTGCCGTTCGCCGTGACGCTGCTGGAATTGAACAAGAGGCCGGCGGACAGGTGAAAGGTGCCGGTCTTGGACGGGTACACGTCGGCCAGGACCGGCACCGAGCTAAGCTTCAGCTTGCCGTTGTAATCAATGCCCTGGGAAGAAACCGAGCGCGAGTAATTGTAGCCGTTGTAGCCGGCGCGAAGGGCAACATTCGGCGCGACCAGAACGCTGCCTTCCACGCCGATGCCCAGCGTGCTGACCCGGATCGCTGCGGAAAAGTGAGTGGGAGCGGGCGACGCGGCAGAAGTCTTTGGCGGCGCGGATTGAGCGTAAAGCGGCCCGGCGACAAGCACCGCGCCGAAGCAGGCGCTGCCGAAAAAAATGGCACCTGCGGGGATGCGAATCAGTGCAGTCATTTTGGAAATCTCCTTGTTAGGAAGAGTATCGGCAGAAAATCCCCGTATCTTTAGCAGGTTTTTGAGATGGATGCCAAAAAAGCCCGGCGCATGTGCGCCGGGCCTTCTTTGTCAACGTGCCTATGGCACGACTTCTTCGGCAGGCAGCTTGCCGTCCATCATGCGCTCGACGCTTGCCACCCGGTCGTCGTCGGCGACGTTGATGGCGCGGACGCCCTGGGTGTTGCGGCTTAGGGAACGGATGTCGCCGACCCGCAGGTGGATCGTGATGCCGTCACGGGTCATAATCAAGAGCCGGTCTTCCGGGCCGACGATCTGGGCGTCCACGATGTCGCCGGTCTTGTCGGACAGCGACATGGTCAAAATACCCTTGCCGCCGCGCGTCTGCAAACGATACTCTTTCAGCGGCGTCCGCTTTGAGATGCCGCGCTCGCCGATGACCAGAAGGTCAAGCTCCGGCTGGACCACGCCCATGCCGACAATGCAGTCGTCGTTGTCGTCGGCAAGCGTGATGCCGCGCACTCCGCCCGCCGCGCGGGAGCGCGGCGTGATGTCCGTCTCGGAGAACCGGATGGACATGCCTTTGCGGGTAACCAGGAAGATTTCGCTGGTGCCGGTGGTGTGCGCGACCCACCGCAAAGCATCATTTTCTTCAATGTCAAAGACAATCAGGCCGTTGTTGCGAAGGTTCGTGAACTCGGTCAGCGGCGTCCGCTTGACTTCGCCGCGCTCGGTCGCCATCAGCAGGAAACCTTCGGCGTCTTTGAACTGCTTCATCGGCACGGTGGCCGTGATCCGCTCGCCCGGCTGAATGTTGATGAGGTTAATGATCGCCGTACCCATCGCCGTGCGCGACGTTTGCGGCACTTCGTAGGCTTTGAGGCGGTACACCCGGCCCCGGTCGGTGAAGAACAGGATGTAGTGGTGGGTGGTCGCCACAAACAGATGCTCAATCGTGTCTTCGTCTTTGGTCGCCGCGCCGATGCGCCCCTTGCCGCCCCGGTTCTGGGTCGGATAGGTTTCTTTCGGCACCCGCTTGATGTAGCCGTCGCGGGTGATGGAAACGATCATTTCTTCTTCAGGAATTAGGTCTTCGTCGCCGATCTCTTCGGCTTCCATCGGGACAATGCGTGACCGGCGCTCGTCGCCGTATTTGTCCCGCATCGCCTTCAATTCCTGCTTAATGATCTGGTTGACCCGCGCCGTGCTTGCGAGAATATCCTCAAAGAACGCGATCTGCTTCAGCAGCTCTTTGTATTCGCCTTCCAGCCGCTCCCGCTCCAGGCCCGTCAGCGCCCGAAGCTGCATGACCAAGATCGCGTCGGCCTGAAGCTGAGACAGCGTAAACCGGGCCATCATTTCGTTGCGGGCCAGCTCCGGCGTCCGGGACGCCCGGATAAGCGAGATAATCTCGTCCAGCACGTCTAAAGCAATCTGCAAGCCTTCCAGAATATGGGCGCGGGCTTTGGCCCGGTTCAGCTCGTAGAGCGTTCGCCGCGTGACAACTTCGCGGCGGTGGTCTAGGAAGTATCCCAGCGCGTCTTTGAGCGTCAGAATGCGCGGCTGGCCGTCCACCAGCGCCAGCATATTCACGCCAAACGTCGTTCGGAGCGGCGTGTGCTTCAAAAGAAAGTTCAGGACTTTCTTCGGGTAGGCTTCGCGCTTCAGCGTGATCACGATCTTCATTCCGGTCCGGTCCGAATAATCGTTTAGGTCGGCAATGCCTTCAATCTTCTTTTGCTTGACCAAATCTGCGATCTGCTCGATGAGACGCGCCTTGATGACCTGGTACGGCAGCTCGGTGACCACAATCTGGTTGCGCCCGTTTTCAATCGGTTCAATGGTCGTCCGGGCCTGCATGACGACCGAGCCGCGCCCGGTCGAGTACGCCTGCCGGATTCCCTTTGTCCCTAAAATCAGCCCAGCGGTCGGAAAGTCCGGGCCTTTGATAAACGTCAGCAAAGCATCCACATCGGCTTCGGGATTGTCGATCAAATGCACCGCGCCGTCAATGACTTCCCGAAGGTTCTGCGGCGGGATATTGGTCGCCATGCCGACCGCGATGCCGGAGCCGCCGTTGCACAGGA
>CAXTRL010000211.1:2198-6341 GCA_964246575.1 uncultured Armatimonadales bacterium | reverse complement strand
TTGCGTCACCATGCCGACAGTATACAACAAACAAACTAAATTAGACCATTACCCAGTAACTTTATGCCGTGGGCTGTTTAATGCTCCGCGGAGCAGCTCAATAAGCTGGATTTCACTAGTCACAGTGTGAGGATAATCCGAAAAATCCAGCAGCGGATCTTCTTCTTGCGCTTCTCCCATGCCAATGCTACCTTCGTCCTAGCTCAGTATACTACCGGGCAGACGGGACTCCGGCGAGGGCTTCGTCAATTGACGTCAAGGTTTCCGGGGACAGCGTGACGCCGGAGGCGCCGGCGTTGTCTTCGACCTGGGACGGGCGGGACGCGCCGATGATGACGCTGCTGACGTTTTTCTGGCGCAGGCACCAGGCGAGGGCAAGCTGGGCCATGGAGAGGCCGAGGCCGTCGGCGATGGGCTGGAGCTTTTGGACGCCGGTAAGCGTGGCGTCGTCTAAGCGGTCTTTGCCGAGAAAGGTGTTCTGGGCGGGGTCAGACGCGCGGCTGCCTTCGGGAAGGGGCTGGCCAGGCTTGTATTTGCCGGTCAGGACGCCCTGGGCCAATGGAGAGAAGACGACCTGGCCGATGCCTTCGCGCTCACACAATGGGATGACTTCTTTTTCAATAGAACGTCCGAGCAGGCTGTAATACGGCTGGTTGGAAACAATCGGATGCAGGCCCGCGCCGCGAATGAAGTCAACTGCGTGGGCGATCTGCCCGGCAGACCATTCGGAAACGCCGGCGTACAGAATTTTGCCCTGGCGGGCGAGGTCGTCCAAAGCGACAAGCGTTTCTTCCAGCGGTGTTTCGCTGTCGTAGCGGTGGCACTGGTACAGGTCAATGTAATCCGTGCCGAGGCGCTTCAGGGACAAGTGGCACTGCTCGAAAATGTGCTTGCGGGACAGGCCCCGGTCATTCGGGCCGTCGCCCATCGGGAAGAAAACTTTGGTGGCAAGGAAATACGAGTCGCGGGCATAAGGCGCGAGCGAGCGGCCCACGACTTCTTCCGATTTGCCTCGGGCATAAACATTGGCCGTGTCAAAGAAGTTGATGCCTAAATCGTAGGCTTTTTCAATGCACGCGCGGGCGGCCTCATCTTCGGTAGCGTTGCCGTAAGTGAGCCATGACCCTAAAGACACTTCGCTGACTTTGACCCCGTACTTGCCTAAGTGACGATACTGCATAAAAAGCTCCTATGGTAACTGGTTACGCCGAGAATACCCAAAAAGAGCCGCTTTGGCACAAACCCCGCAAAAACGCGGGAATATCGGCAGGCAGACAGGCATTCGTTTGGAAAGGAAGCAGATGCGGGTAGAAGCCATCATTAGATTCCTGGATAGATTCCTGGCTTTGCAGAAACGGGGGCGACTTTGAACCTGGAAATTGACACACAACAAACACCGGACCAGATCGCGATTGTGCATCTGAAAGGCGAAATTGACCTGCACACCTGTTCTCTGCTGCGCGACACGCTGCGCGAGCTGATCGAGCAGAAGTTTTACCAAATTGTCATCAATTTGGCGGAAGTGCCGTATCTGGACAGCGCCGCGCTGGGCGTACTCGTGGATGCGGTGCGGCGGGTTCGGGAGCATGAAGGCGGGATCAGCTTAGTCTCGACCACGCCGTTTGTCCGCCGCGCGTTCGAGATCACCCGGCTAGTCAAGATTTTTCAGCTTTACGAAGACAACGATGCGGCACTTGCCGGGATTCGCAGTCAAGCGACGCCCGCTTAGAAGAACTTATTAGAACAGCCGATAAACAAAAAGCCCCCGCGTCTGCGAGGGCTTTTTCTGGAACCGTTCAAGCCGCCTGACTTTCTTCCCATTCCGCATGGCAGCGGTAAATAACATCGCTGACTCGGGCCACGCGCGGGATCAGGTCGCCTGTGTCGTGCTTCAGCACTTCGCGCAGGGTCGGCGGCAGGAACAAGGCTTCCAGGGCATCTAAAGTTCGCTTTTGACCGGCATAATCCGTGATGCTCGGTGAACACGCTTCCGCCCCAAATTCTTCTTCCAGCACCGGGCGCACCCGCGCCGCCGTTCGGTAGTAATTCGCCATAAACCAGCAGCGCAGCCGGGCGTATTCGGTTTCCCTGCGGGTGTCGCAGCCGCTCTTGGCCGCCGCGCACAACACTTCCGTGAACAGCTCGTACTGGTCGATGAAGTGCAGCCACACCTGCGCCGCTGCGCCCCCGCCGGAAGCCCGGCGGGCTGCCGAACGCGCGGGATGGGACGCTGCCGGAGCGGCCGCCCGCCGGGCGGCGCTTCCTGCCCGCAGGCGCAGCCGGTATAAAAAAGGCAAAGGAACATTACTTCGGATCATAATTCACTCAAAATTAACTTGAACAGAAATTGCAAAAAAGTAGGCTAAGAAAGTCAGCTTGCGCCGCCGCGCTGAGATACGTAGTTGAGGCGCAGGTCGTTGACCAAAGTCCGCAGGTCACGCCGCAGGTCAGCGGGAACAACTGTTTCCGGGGCAGCGTCAAGACGCGCCGCCAAATCGCCGACGGCGTCTATGGCGACTTTGGCTTCCGCGAGGTCCGGCTGCGCTTCGCCGGTTTGTGGGTCCGCGAGAAGGCCCAGCTTCTGCCAGGCTTGGGACGCCAAAAGATTGATGCAGTAGCCGAGAATGTCGTACGTTGTGGGCGGGGCTTCTCCCAGACCAACCTCATCAAAAGAAGTGTCAGAGTCAAAAGAAGCGTAAGAAACTTCCGTCGCGCCTATTTCCGCCGGCATTTCAGGTGCTTCGGCGACGGCGGCGACAGCCGGCTCCAGCGTGGCTTCCGGGACAGTGCGGCGCTTATCTACAAATGTAAATCCTGTTTCTTCTTCGGCCATCCAAATCTCGCTTCCGTCTTAATGTTGAGGTTTATTCTAGCATAAAATCTCGTGCGGGGCAAGAGCATTTTTGGAAGCCGCAGAAAGAGCCACGCAAAGATTTTCGCGGCTTTCGCCGGCCGCACCAGAGTGAATAGTACGATACCGAAGGGTGAAAAAGCTCGTTACGCAGACGTTCACGCACCCGGTTTATTCCAGATTTATTTCATTTGCCGCGCTTCAGTAAGCGTCTTCGCCCAAGCTTAGTGACGAGCGCGGCGGGTCTAGTACTTCCCCGCCTAAGATTTCTACAGCGCAAGCCGCAAGAAAGTAGTCGCCGTCGGGTTCATAGGCAGGAACGGCCAGCGGCTGCGTAGTTTGCGTCAGCAGCGCTTGTGTTCCAGGGTCGGCGCTTGACCACTGCCGCCAAAGAATCCAAGCGGTGACGCCGGAAGGCAGGCGGATTTCAATGCCCCGATGACGACGCAGGGCCGGAACTGCACCAACAAGCGCGTCCAGCGTTAGGGCATCTTTGCCGGGAACCTGCCAGCGCTCCGCCCGGAGCAGCGCCGGGACGCTTTTGACGCGCCGCACGGTTTGCGACAAAACATCCACGATGACGCCGCGCAGGGCGCTGGTCTTTGGATCGGGGTCCGTCAGCACCAAGTAGCGGGCTTGTGTGCGGCTAATTTGGGTGCGATAAACTTCTATAAGATTCCTCTTGGCATACAGTCCAAAAATATTTGTCTATGGGTGCTTGTTCTTTGTATTTTTTGGAACAATTTTTTGTGATACACTGTATCAGCCCTGTGGCAACTGCGCCCAGGCTGCGACGCCGCGCCAGTGCGGCCCGCCCTTTACGCCGTTCGGCGACTGCCTTTTCGGCACAATGGAGAACACTGTCATGCTGTCTTGTTCCCGATTTTCCGCTTCTCGATTTTCTGCTTCCCGATCCAATTCTAAGTTTCGCGCGGCTTTTGCCGCGCTGGGCCTCGCCGGTCTAAGCCTCGCCGGAAGCCATCCGGCGCTGGCGCAGACCGCTGTGCTGTCCCAAAACAACGTCAACGCCCGAACGGGATCAAACACCGCCGAAACGATACTGACGCCGCAAAATGTCAAGGTCGCCACATTTGGCAAGCTGTTCACGATCACCGGCCTGAATGCCAATGTCAACGGACAGGTGCTGTATGTGCCGAACGTCACCATCGGCGGCGCGGCGCACAACGTCGTGTACGCTTACACAACCAACAACACCGACAACTCTCCCTGCGGCGTGTATGCGTATGACGCCGACAGCGGCAAGCAGCTTTGGGCCACCGTGCTGCCGAATT
>CAXTRL010000211.1:0-2098 GCA_964246575.1 uncultured Armatimonadales bacterium | reverse complement strand
TATGCGTATGACGCCGACAGCGGCAAGCAGCTTTGGGCCACCGTGCTGCCGAATTCCGCCACTTACACCACGGCGACGCCGGTGATTGACCCGGCGACAAACACGATGTATGTGCTGACCAAGACCGGCACCGACGACACCGGCCTGACCTACCTTCATGCGTTTGATATTACCACAGGCAAAGACAAAACCGGCAGCCCGGTCCAGGTTACGGCCAGCGCTCCCGGCACCGGCGACGGCAGCGTTACGGTCAACGGCACTCCAACTGTTTTCTTTGACGGAGACCACGGCAATGGGCGCTTCCATGCCAATGACCGGGCTGGGCTTCTTTTCAGCAATGGCACGGTGTATGCCGGATTCGCCCACAACTCGGACAGCAATCCTTACCACGGCTGGATACTGGGTTATCAGTATAGCGGGACCGCATTTACCCAAAGCTATGTGTTCTGCACGACGCCCAACGGCAGTGTCAGCAACACTCCCGGCGGCGGCGACGGCGGCGTCTGGCAGGCCGGCAAGGGGCTGACAGCAGACAGCGCCGGCAACATCTACTTTTCTATCGGCAACGGCACGTTTGACGCAAACACCGGCGGCAAAGACTACGGCATGTGCTACATGAAGCTTAGTCCGACGCTTCAAGTGCTGGATTATTTCGCGCCTTATGACGAGGCGAACCAAAGCAGCCAGGATTTAGACCTGGGAAACACGGGACTTGCCAATATTCCCGGAACAAGCGCACTTTTTGCAGGCGGCACCAAGTTCGGCACTGCGTTTTTGCTGGACGCCACAAATCTCGGCAAGTTTACTCCCAACGGACCGGATAAGGTGCTGAACCGCATCAACGGCGTCAGCGGCAACGACGATGTCGGGCAAAACCCGATTGCTTGGGACAGCGGCTCCTACAAGTATGTGTACCTGTGGCCGGGCGGGGAGCCGGTTGAGCAGTTCCAGTTTGATCCCGCAGCCGGCAAGCTGAACCCGTCGGCCATTTCTAAGACGGCAAGCAGCTCGGTCACTGACGGCGGCTCGCTGGCCGTTTCGTCCAGCGGCACTTCAAACGCCATTTTGTGGGCCATCGCCGGCAACGGGACCGTGCGGGCATATGACGCCACCAACGTCTCAAACCCTGAGCTTTGGGACAGCGCCCAGAATTCCAGCCGTGACAGCGTCGGTCAGCCCGGCCACTTCCAGTTCCCCACGGTTGTCAACGGCAAAGTGTATGTCCCGACTGGCGGCTCCACCATTGCCGTCTACGGCCTGCTGCAAGCCCCACCGCCCGCCTCGCCGGTCGTTCAGATTGACGCAGGCGGCGGAGCGGCAGGAACCTTTGCGGCAGACGCTGACTATTCCGGCGGCGGCACTTACTCCACTTCTGCCGCCATTGACATCTCCGGCGTTACCAACCCCGCGCCCCAGGCCGTCTACCAAACCGAGCGGTACGGCAATTTCACTTACACGCTCCCGAACCTGACGCCCGGCGCGTCCTACTCCCTGCGCCTGCACTTCGCCGAAATCTACTGGACGGCAGCAGGCCAGCGCGTCTTCAACGTGTCGGTCAACGGCAGCGCGGCGTTGACTAACTTTGACGTCTTCGCGGCGGCGGGCGCCAAGAACAAGGCGGTGGTGGAGACTGTGCCCGTCACTGCCGACAGCAGTGGCAAGGTGACGGTAGTGTTCACCTCGGTCAAGGACAACGCCAAGCTCAGCGGCCTAGAACTGACGGCATCAAGCGCCGTTGTGCCTTCCGCGCCGACGAGCTTGACGGCAGCGGCGAGCAGCGCTCAGGTGATCTTGTCGTGGAGCGGCAGCCCGGCGGCAGCCAGCTACAACATCTACCGCAGCACGACTAGCGGCAGCGAGACGCTGCTGAAAAGCGGTGTGACCACCACAAGTTACTCAGACACGGGGCTGACCAATGGCACCACGTACTTCTACCAAGTCGCGGCGGTGGGCGGCGGAGGAACCAGCGCTAAATCTAACGAAGCAAGCGCCGCACCTGCCGCGCCGGTTGTTCAGGTTGACGCAGGCGGCGGAGCGGCAGGCAGCTTCTCGGCGGACACCGACGCATCCGGCGGCGGCACTTACTCCACTTCTGCCG
>CAXTRL010000210.1:0-6408 GCA_964246575.1 uncultured Armatimonadales bacterium | reverse complement strand
GGCTACGAAAAAAGCCAGCGCCTGACGGCACGGGCGCTTGGCCTCAACAAGATTGGTCAAAGCGTTTCGCAGCCTGATTGTGCGCCCATTCGGGGCATGATCAAAAAGATTACGCATGTTCTCACCGTGGAGACGGCGGACGGTCAAACGCTGTCAAAACCGGCAGCGAAAATTGGCCGTAAAAAGCATTATGGTCCGCATGAAGGACTCGGAGTTGGACAATGAACCTTTCTGAACTGAAACCAAACGAAGGCGCACGCAAAGAGCGCAAGCGTATCGGGCGCGGCCCCGGCTCCGGCACGGGCAAAACATCTGGCGGCGGCCACAAGGGCGACAAGGCACGCGGCAACACCAAGCCCGGATTTGAAGGCGGCCAAACGCCGCTGCATCGTCGTCTGCCCCAGAACCGTGGCATCGCCGGCAAAGGCGGCTTCAACGCGCCGCCAAAGACGCCGTTTTCGGTTGTCAACCTGGGCGCATTGGAGCGCTTTGAGGATGGCGCTACCGTGACGCCGGAAACCTTGCTGGATGCGGGCCTCATCGGAGACATCAAGAACACGGTCAAGATACTCGGCGACGGCGAGCTGACCAAGAAGCTGATTGTTCGCGCCGCGCACTTCTCCAAAAGCGCCGCCGAGAAAATCGTGGCGGCAGGCGGCACGACTGAGATTTTATAAGCAACCGAGATTTTATCGCTGAGGCAAAAGAATGGCAGTCAGAAGACCAGGTGCAAATATCCCTCCTTCGTCCCCACTTGCAGGGCGGAGCGGCGGCGGCAGCGGGCGCAGCACAGCCCGAAGCGGCTCCAATACGCCGTTTATGGAGGCGATGGTAGCAGCGTGGGCGATCCCCGAATTGCGCCGCCGCCTACTGTTTATTTTCGCCATGTTTGCCGTGTATGTAGTCGGCCTGCACATTCCCTTGCCGGGCATCAATACGAACGCTTTAGAGTCGCTGTTTAAGAGCGGCGGCATTCTGAACTTAGTGGACGTGTTTTCAGGCGGTGCGCTGAAGCGGTTTACGATCTTCGCGATGGGCATTGTGCCATACATCAACGCATCTATTATCATGCAGTTGTTGACGTTTGCCATCCCGTCGTGGCAGGAGCTTTCCAAAGAAGGCGAGTCTGGGCGCAAGCGGATTGCCCAGTACACGCGCTACCTAACGATGGGCCTGGCCCTGGCGCAGTCTATCGGCTTTGTGATTTACCTGCGGCACGGTGGGGCGCTGTCCTCCAACATCGGCCTCAACATTGAGGTTGTCGTCACGATGATGGCCGGCACAGCATTTCTGATGTGGCTGGGTGAACAGATTACGGATAAGGGCATCGGCAACGGCATTTCGCTGATTATCTTTTGCGGCATCATGGTTCGCCTGCCGGGGCAGCTCATCGCAACCGCGCAGGAAGTCGTCGCAGGAACCGTCAAGCCCTGGCAGGCGCTGATTTTAATTGTCGCGTTCTTTGGAACAGTCATTGGGATCGTTTTTGTGACGCTGGGTCAGCGGAAGATCCCTATCCAGCATGTCCGCAAAATTGTCGGCAACAAGATGTCGCAGGGCGGCACATCTTACCTGCCATTTCGGATTGCCTCGGCGGGCGTCATCCCGATTATCTTTGCGTTGTCCATTCAGCTTTTACCGGCGACATTTGCAACATTTGTGCCGGCGACAACGCCGCTGGGACAATTTCTGCACAACGCGACCAACTGGCTTTCACCGGGCAAGAACCCGATCACGGGTCTTGTCTACGCCGCGATCATCGTGTTCTTCACCTACTTCTATACGTCGGTGACGATGAACATTGAACAGATGGCGGATGACCTGAAGAAGTATGGCTCGTTTATTCCCGGCATCCGGCCCGGCAAAGCGACGATGGACTACTTGGACAAAGTGATGACGCGGATCACGCTGGCTGGGGCGCTCTTTTTGGCGCTGATCGCCCTGCTGAACTATTGGATCCCGGAGCTGACCGGCACTGTGGCGACATTTACGCTTGTCGGCGGTACGTCGCTTTTGATCGTCGTCAGCGTGGCGCTGGACACGATGCAAGCGATTGAAGCGCAGCTTTTGATGCGTAACTACGAAGGTTTTATCCGTTAGTGAGAATTGTTCTGCTGGGGCCGCCCGGCGCGGGCAAAGGAACGCAGGGGCAAGCGCTGGCGCAGATCTATGGTGTGCCGCATGTCGCAACGGGAGACATCATTCGGGATCAAATTGCCCGGCACACGGAGTTCGGACGCAAAGTGGAGGCAGCAATTGCCGCCGGGAACTTTGCGTCCGACGGGGACATTTTGTATTGGATTAAACGTCGCTTAGCTGAGCCGGACGCGCAGGCCGGGTATATTTTAGACGGTTTTCCGCGTGACGTCGCTCAGGCCGAAGCGTTCGGTCAAACGATCAATGCTGTTGTGGATTTAGAGATTGCGGAAGACGCGCTGATCAAGCGCCTTTCCGGGCGGCTGATTTGCCCGGTCTGTGACACCGTCTACAACGTGCAGCAGCACCCGCCGAAACGGCCCAGCACTTGCGACAATGAAGGTGCAGTTTTAGTGCGCCGGCCTGATGACGAACCGAAGGCAGTGAGGCACCGGCTGCAAATGTATCGGGATTTGACTGCCCCGCTTCAAGCCTACTATGAGGGGTATGGCCTGCTGCGCCGCATTGACGCGGAGGGCGCTGCCGAAGCCGTCACCAAGCGAATCCAAGATGCCCTTGCAATATGAGGCTGGAGAGGGTATACTACGCGGATGATTCGCCTGAAGAGTGCGGAAGAAATAGAAATGATGCGCCGGGCAGGCCGCGCGGTGGCGGAAGCGCTGGCGGCAATGCGCGATGCAATCGTGCCAGGCGAGACGACAACGCTCGATTTGGACGAAGTCGCCGCAGAAGTGCTGAGAAAGCGCGGAGCGAAACCGGCCCTGCTTGGCTACAAACCGTCATTTAGCCGGGTTCCGTACAAGCATAATACGTGCATTTCGGTCAACAACGAAGTGGTGCACGGCGTTCCGAGCGGCAAGCGTGTCTTAGTTGAAGGCGACGTTGTTTCTTTAGACTTGGACGCTTCCATTGACGGCTGGTGCGCCGACGCTGCGATGACTGGTCCAGTGGGAACAGTTTCCGTTGCTGCAAAGAACCTGCTGACGGTGTCGCGGGAAGCGCTGTTCAAGGGCATCTCGCAGGCGCGTGTCGGGAACAATGTCGGTGACATCAGCGCAGCGATCCAGCGCCATGCCGAGCGCAGTCGGTATGGGGTCGTGCGGGACTTAGTGGGCCATGGTATTGGGCAGACGCCGCACGAAGACCCGCAGGTTGCCAACCACGGCAAGCCAGGGCGCGGCGAGCGTCTGCGGGCAGGGATGACCATCTGCATCGAGCCGATGGTCAATATCGGGAAATATGATGTCGCGCATCACAAAGGCGATGTCTGGACGATCTTTACTTCGGATGGGTCTTTATCAGCCCATTTCGAGCATACTGTCGCGATCACAGAGGACGGCCCGGACATTCTGACCCTGCCGCCCTCGCAAGAAAAATAGCTTGCAAGAGAAATAAGTGCAGGAGAATAACAGAGTTTATGCCTCGAAGACCACGCAAGCAGCATGTCGCCCGCGATGAGCGACGCGCTGAAGAATCGGAAACTTACGCTAAAGAGAAGGCAATTGAAGTCGAAGGCGCAATCGCCGAGACTTTGCCGAACGCCATGTTCCGCGTGAACATTGAAGGCGGTCATGTCGTGCTGGCCCAGGTCAGCGGCAAGATCCGCATGAACTTTATCAAGATTTTGCCGGGCGACCGGGTGAAAGTAGAGCTGTCGCCCTATGATCCCACTCGTGGCCGTATCTTATATCGGTATAAGTAGGGGCAGGATTTACCCCTGCCCATGAGGGGTTTATCCCCGTGAGGAGTTTAAGATGAAAGTACGGCCTTCCGTCAAGAAGATTTGTGACAAGTGCAAAGTGATCAAGCGCGACGGCGTCGTGCGCGTGATCTGCGTCATCAAGAAACACAAGCAGCGCCAGGGCTAATCGCCCGGCCAGTCCAGCAAGTTATTTAGGAGGCATCTTTTGGCACGTATTGCAGGCGTTGACCTACCCCGCGACAAGCGGGTAGAGTACGCGCTCCTTTCCATTTTCGGGATCGGGCTGACCAGCAGCCGGGACATTCTGGCGAAGAACGGCGTGAGCGTGGATACCCGCGTTCGTGACCTGACCGAGTCGGAAGTCAACTCGCTCCGCGAGACGATTGAGCGCGAGTTCCGGGTTGAAGGCGACTTAAAGCGCCAGATCCAGATCAACATCCGGCGCTTGCAGGAAATTGGCTGTTATCGGGGCATCCGGCATCGCCGGGGTCTGCCCGTGCGCGGCCAGAAGACCAAAAGCAACGCCCGCACCCGCCGTGGCCCGCGCCGCGCCGTGGCTGGCAAGAAGAAGATCAAGAAGTAAACATTGAACCTGCAATCATGCAGGTCCTGTACCGCCGCTCTTGCTTTGCAGATTCTTTAGAAGTCTCGCGAAGCGAGTTGGGACGGGTTGATAGGAGACATTTTAGACCGAATGGCACAAAAGAAAACAACGACACGGCAGAAGCCGAAAGAAAAAAAGAACATCGCGCAGGGGATCGTGCATATTCAAAGCACGTTCAACAACACCATTGTTTCGATTACCGATGTCAAAGGCAACTTGATCTCATGGGCCAGCGCCGGCTCCGTCGGCTTCAAGGGTTCCCGTAAAGGCACTCCGTTCGGCGCACAACTTGCCGCTGAGAAGGCCGGGCGCATCGCGCAGGACAATGGAATGCGCCGGGTAGATGTTCATGTTAAAGGACCGGGATCGGGCCGCGAAACCGCCATCCGCGCCTTGCAGGCAGTCGGCATTGAAGTCGGCATCCTCAAAGACGTGACTCCGATCCCGCATAACGGCTGCCGCCCTCCGAAGCGCCGCCGCGTCTAGTTTATGCCAATGTTGATCTATGCCAATGTTGAGTTGTGGAGAATAAGTAACCGATGACCGCTGTGAAAAAAGGACCCGTCTCAAAATCGGGAGATGCCCGCTGCCGGCAGTGCCGCCGCGAAGGCATCAAGCTGTATTTGAAAGGCTCGCGCTGCTACACCAAGAAGTGTGCCATCGAGCGCCGCAATTACCCGCCGGGGATGCACGGCCAGGGAATGCAGAAGAAGACGACTGAATACGCCCATCAGCTCCGCGAAAAGCAGAAGATGAAGCGGACGTACCGTGTGCTAGAGCGCCCCTTCCGCAATTATGTGGATGAAGCCCTGCGCCGTAAAGGCGTAACCGGCGAGAACATTTTGTCCCTGCTGGAAACGCGGTTTGACAACGTGATCTACCGGCTCAACCTGGGCGCGTCCCGCGCCCAGGCCCGGCAGTTCGTGTCCCACGGCCACTTTTTGATCAATGGCAAGCGTGTAGACATTCCGTCGTACCAGATGCGTGTTGGCGAAGTCATCACGGTCGCCGAGGCCAGCCGCAAGCTGCAGCCAATGCTGGACTCGCTGCGCGGCATGGGGCGGCGCATCCCGGAGTGGCTGACGTTTGACGCCAATTCGCTGACCGGGCGCGTGGTTGCCGTGCCGACCCGAGACATGATTGATACGGACGTGACCGAGCAGTTAATCGTTGAGTATTACTCGCGTTAACGCTTGGCCCTTGCCTCCGGCGCTGCGCTTTTGCCGGGATGAGAACCCGCCGATGACCCGGCGGGTTTTCGCCTGTTGCTGCGCGTGTGCCGGGTGACCTGAAGGAGTTACGACAAGATGCCAGAAACAACGGATCCGTCTGCTTCGCGTATTGAAACGCTAGAGCAGACTGAAACATACGGAAAATTTGTGGTGGAGCCGCTGGACCGGGGCTACGGTGTCACGCTGGGAAACTCCCTGCGCCGCGTCCTGCTGTCGTCTATTCCCGGCGCGGCAGTGACTTCCATCAAGATCGATGGCGTTTTGCATGAGTTCTCGACCATTCCCGGCGTCAAAGAAGACACCACCGAGCTGATCCTGAACCTGAAAGACTTGTATGTCAAAGTGCATGGCCGGGCGCAAGCCGCTTCTAATGGCACCGAGCCGGAACCCATTGTCATCAAGGTTGATGTGACAGGGCCGGGCCATGTGACCGGCGCGGACATTCAGTGTCCAAGTGACGTAGAGATCGTCAACCCGGAAGTGCATCTTGCGACTTTGGCCGACGACAAGACCCGGCTTTCTATGGAGATGACGGTGAAGCTTGGCAAAGGCTATGTTCTGCCCGAAAAGCAGGACAAAAGCAAGCAAGTGATCGGCAATATTCCAATTGGCGCATCTTTCACGCCTGTCCGCAAAGTCTCGTTCAATGTCGAGTCCACGCGGGTCGGCTTCAAGACAGACCTTGAGCGGCTGACGCTGGAAGTCTGGTCCAA